>CAYSAH010000275.1:0-5771 GCA_964428945.1 uncultured Bacteroidaceae bacterium
AACCGGAATGGATCAGAAGAGGCCAGCAATACGGTGTTCACAATAAACCCTGGAAGGAAAGCAAAGGTAAACCTGTACCTGAGAGAATAGAGCCGGAGCCTTGGAATCCCAAAAACCCAAAAGTAATGAATTACCTGAGGGCCTTGCTTGCTGTTGACAAAAGTACGGGTGACATCAGGCACTGTCTTGAAGAAATGAATATTCTTGACAACACCATGATAGTCTTTGGGAGTGATAACGGTTTCTTTCTTGGTGCGCACCAGCGCGGAGATAAACGTTTAATGTACGAGGAGTCTCTCCGGATTCCTTTGATAGTGAGATATCCAAATCTCGTAAAAGCGGGTTCAACAAACAGTGAGATGGTGCTTAATATCGATATTGCACCAACGTTAATTGAACTTGCTGGAGCTAAAGTTCCAGCTGAAATGCAGGGAACCTCCTTATTATCGTTACTGAAAGAAGAAACTGTTGAATGGAGAAATTCAATTATGTACGAGTATTTTCAGGAAGCATATGCTCCCGGATTTGTTTCGGTAACTGGCGTCAGAACAACAAAATACAAATACATAGAAAATTGCGAGGAAAATGATATCAGCGAGTTATATGATCTCGAAAATGATCCAGGAGAAATGGATAATGTAATCAACGTCCCTGAATATCAAAATATAAAATTGGAGATGAAGGCAGAGCTTGAAAAGTTGAAAGTAAAATATGAGTATTTCAATCCTAAGGTTTACCAGGACTGATCTTTTTTGACCATGAATAATAAATAAAACTAAAATCGTATTAATTATGAAAGACAACCAATCCTGTTCCAAATCAATCCGGATAGTCGTTGCAGCCTTAACCATGTTTTTACTTCAGTCACAAATTGTAAACAGCCAGGTGAAAGCCTGGGAGGGAACAATCACGATTCCAACTTACGGTTGGGAAGAGGATGTCAATCCGAAGTTTTGGGCAATGGAAGCTGGGGCAAAAGGTGCAACCACCGTAAAAGCCTCCATTACTTACCCTTATAATATGCAGGATCATCTTTCCAGAAAGCTAAAGGATGTTACTTATAAAGCTATCTTTTTGGAAAACGAATATTTAAAAATAACCTGTTTGCCAGAACTTGGGGGCAGGCTTCATTCCATATTCGACAAAACTACAAATCATGAAGCATTTCATAAAAATGATGTTATAAAACCAAGTATGATTGCCATGAGAGGTGGTTTCATCAGCGGTGGAATTGAATGGAATGCTGGTCCGCAGGTACATACAGTAACCATTTTGTCTCCGGTTGATGTACTTTCTGGTACGAATGACGATGGTTCAGCGTACATCGAGGTCAGCAATCTTGAAAAAAGCCTGAGAACAAGATGGACCGTCCGGGTAACGCTTCATCCGGGTAAGGCATTACTTGATGAAGAAATTCGAATCTGTAATGCCGCAGAAGCAATGAATCCTTACTATTTCTGGAATTGCACTGCTTTCCCTCAACTGAAAGGAACCAGGTTTATTTATCCCATGAGCAGGGGAACCGACCATTTTGGCGAAATTTATTTTAACTGGCCGGTTCACGAAGGGAAAGACCTTTCATGGACAAAAAATTATGAAGATGCTTCGTCTATTTTTGCAGTCGATTGTGCATACGATTTTTTTGGGGCTTATGATGTCGATCTCGACAGGGGAATTGTGCAGGTTGCCGATCACAACGAACATCCGGGCAAGAAAGCATGGACATGGGGACAAGGTGAGTACGGACGTATCAGTATGAAAAACCTTGGGGACAAAAATCCTGAATACATCGAAGTGCAAAGTGGTCCATTGCAGACACAGTCCGATTATGGATTGTTGTCACCCGGCTCTTCTGTTTCCTGGAAAGAATGCTGGTATCCGGTTCACGGGCTGGGAAGCGGATTTGAATTTGCAACCGAAAAAGTGGCCATTCAAACCCGGCACGAGGGAGATAAATTAGGAATCAGCATAATTTCGACAGAACTAATTAAGGGGGTTAGATGCCGGATTTTGGCCGGTGACAAAGAAATCAGGAAAATGGATGCTAACCTGTCACCTTCGTCTGCAGTGTCTTTCGAACTGAATAAAAATGGGAATGACACAGTCACCATAGTGCTTGAAACAGCCCAGGATACTGAACTTGCAAAATTCAGGTCGCCATTACCATTGCCTGTTGTAAATCCAATTGAACCACCCCCATATGTAAAAAAAGGCGATCGCGAGCTAAGTGCAGAAGAAAATTATCTGAAAGCCCAGAAATTTGACCGGGCGCTTGACCGGATCAGGGCCAGAAAGTATTATCAGGCAGCCTTAAAAACAGATTCTCTTCATCTGGCATCACTTCGGGATTTGGCAATTCTCGACTTTGAAGCTGGATTATATGACAAAGCCAAAACAAATCTGGAAATGGCGCTGAGCCAGATTCCCAACGACGATGGTGTGGCCTGGTATTTTTTAGGCCTGTGTCGTTTAATGGATAAAAACACTGATGGTGCCATGAAATGCGGTTTCAAAGCTTCCCGTTGCCTGGGTAACGTTGCCAGGGGCTTCGACCTTGTTGGAAGAAGCCTGATGCTTGAAAAAAGGTTTTTGGAAGCAAAGGAATATTTTCAAAAAGCCAGCTTGTTGGATAAAAGCGATCCGTTGTTATACCACCATTACCTGATTGGACTTTATACATCAGGTGAAAAAGACAAAACAGTTGAACTTGCCAATAAAAGGATAAAGGAATTCCCAACCGAACTTGTACCCCGGTTTCTTTTGGTAATATCTGGTCTGAATGCGGAGCAGAATGTGGAAGCAGTCAGGGATTTTGTTGGAGAAGATGATTTTGAAATACTGGAAACCAGCCTTAATTTTTCAAGGATTGGATTGTATGGAGAGGCCATCAGAATACTGGAATCGGCTTGTATTGTTCCTGTGCCATCGGGAAGTCAAAACCACATAGTCCTCTATCAGCTTGGGTATTTATATTTTCTGACTGGTAATAATCAAAAATCCGGAGAATACCTGAGTAAAGCATCTGCCAGCTATCGGGATTTCATTAATGCCTCGTTGCCGGAAACGGAAATGGCCCTTCAGTTTGCCGTGAAAATGAACCCGGGAGATGCAGTAGCTTCTTACCAGTTGGGAAATCTTTACGCGAACTTCGGGCGACTGGATGAAGCTGAAAAATACTGGAGCAGAGCTGTGGCATCCGATGTATCCATGAGTGTTCCCTGGAGAAATCTGGGGCTTTATTATTGGGTGGTAAAAAATAATCATCAGGAATCAGAAAAATGCTTTCGGAACGCAATTAAAGCCAGGTCTCAGGACCAGACTCTTTACCGGGATCTGGCGAAAGTGCTTGTGGATGATAACCGAAGAAAGGAAGCAATCAGCCTGATTGAAGGTATGAAGTATTCAGGTGTAAGAAGATCGGATGTTACCATCGATCTTGCCCAGTACTACCTCGATGAAGAACGATACGATCAATGTATTGAATTGCTGAGAGCGATGCCTTATTCTGTAAATTGGGAAGGTTCAAGCCTCAACTGGGACGTTTATAATATGGCAAATGTGAAAAAAGGGATTGTGCTATATGAAAAAAAAGATTTTGGTTCAGCCTTAAAAGCGTTTGAGGTTGCGCTCACATTTCCTGAAAATCTGGGTGTAGGAAGGTCAAGCCGCACGGAAGAAGCAGAAGCCTGGTTCTGGAAGGGCAAAGCACTGCTGGCAATGGGAAAAGGGAAAGAGGCTATGGAGGCCTGGAAATCGGGTGCTTCCTGTCCGAATGGATCCGAAAAACAAAACAGTTATATCTACCGCTGCAAAGAACTCTTATAGCAGGAATTTAAAAAGTCTGACCGGAGAAACCACACCATGAATAATTTGACATACATTTTCGTACTTCTGCTTTCAATTTTTTGCCTTCCTGGTAAAATACTTCTCGAAGGAAATCAAGGAGACAAAGGTAAAGATAAGAATTACATCTTCCACGTGAAAAAAACGGACATACCTCCTCCAATCAATGCTGAATGGAATAATGGGGTATGGAAATCATCCAAGGGCCTCAGACTTTCGAATTTCATGGGTGAAAGGCCCTCACACTTTCCTGAAACAAGGGTAAAACTGCTTTACGACAGCCTGAATATTTATGTTATTTTCAATGTCCGCGACCAATATGTCAGGGCGGTTGAAAAAGAGATAAACGGAAAAGTATGGATGGACAGTTGTGTCGAATTCTTTTTTTCACCCGGACCAGATACAGATCGGGGTTATTTCAATTTTGAAGCAAACTGCAAAGGTATTGTCCTGTTTCAATATCACCTTAAAAATGGAAATACTTCGGGATTCGTAGGCACTGAAGATTACAAAAACATCAGGATATCTTCTTCGTTGAAAGCAGATGTGGAAAATGAAATTGCTGATCCCCTGGAATGGAGTCTGGAATACAGTATTCCATTCTCAGTGCTGAAAAAATACATGAAAGTTGATAAACCTGGACCACGGACAATCTGGAGGGCTAATTTTTATAAGTGTGCCGACAAAACATCTCATCCTCACTGGCTTACATGGTCTCCGGTGGATTATCCACGGCCAAGATTTCATCTGCCGGAATTTTTCGGACGGCTTGTTTTTGAATAAGTAAATTGAAAATTATGAAAAATATAGTTTACAAAATTTTATTTGCATTATTGATTGCCAGCCTGATTCAGGGTTGTTCTTTTTCCGGCAGTAAAGATTCAGGATCTTCTATACCCAATGTAATATTGGTAATGACCGATGATCAGGGATATGGCGACCTTGCCTGCCATGGCAATCCCTGGATTAAAACGCCCAATCTCGACAAATTATGGGAAGTAAGCACCCGGCTGACCGACTTCCATGTTTCCCCAACCTGTTCCCCGACACGTTCAGCCTTAATGACGGGAAGGTATAATGACCGGACCGGTGTTTGGCATACGGTAACAGGCAGATCATTACTAAGGGAAAATGAAATGACTATGGCACAAACTTTCAGGGACAACGGCTATTCCACCGGGATGTTCGGGAAATGGCACCTCGGCGATAATTACCCGAGGAGGCCGATTGACCTTGGATTTCAGAAAGCAGTGTGGCATTGTGGTGGTGGTATTGGAAATACAAATGATTACTGGGATAATGACTATTTTGATGACCATTATCTTGATAATGGAGTGCCCAGGCAGTTTGATGGTTATTGCACGGATGTGTGGTTCAGCGAGGCAAAAAAATTCATCGAATCCAACAAGGTTAAACCCTTTTTCTGTTATATTGCAACCAATGCACCTCACGGGCCTTTGTATGTGGAAGATAAATATTCAAATCCTTACAAAACGGACACTTTAATTCCATCTCCCAATTTCTATGGTATGATAACCAATGTTGACGAAAACATTGGTAATTTACGGTCCTTCCTGAAAGAGCAAAACCTGGAACAAAATACCATTTTCATTTTTATAACCGACAATGGAACAGCATCCGGCATAAAACTCAGCGAACATCCGATGAATGGTTTCCCTACTCAGTACGGTTTCAATGCAGGTATGCGCGGTAAAAAAGGCAGTCCGTATGACGGTGGTCACCGGGTTCCCTGTTTTATTCATTGGCCGGCGGGGAATCTTGATAAAGGCAAAGATTTCAGCGGATTAGCTGCTCACATCGATCTGTTCCCAACGCTGGCAGAAATGTGTAAATTGGAAAAGCAGAGTGGTAATAAGATTGACGGTATTGGTTTGTGGAAATTTATCAAAGGTGAGCTTGACTGGGGA
>CAYSAH010000276.1:0-2272 GCA_964428945.1 uncultured Bacteroidaceae bacterium
AATGCTGCTATGAGCAAATTTATTATTGAAGGCGGTAAACACCTTTCGGGAGAGATTCTTCCCCAGGGAGCAAAGAATGAAGCGCTTCAGGTACTTTGTGCTGTTCTTCTTACTCCATCAAAGATCACCATCGAAAACATCCCGGAAATAAGGGATGTCGTTAAACTTATAGAGTTATTGCAAGAACTTGGTGTTAAAGTCAGTCAGATCGATTCAAAAACCTACACATTCCAGGCAGACCAGGTTGATCTCGACCATTTACAAAGTGATGATTATTTTGCCAAATCAACTGAACTTAGGGGATCTGTTATGCTTGTGGGCCCTTTGCTGGCGAGGTTTGGCAAAGCATTTATTCCAAAGCCGGGTGGTGATAAGATCGGCAGGCGCAGGCTCGACACCCATTTTATTGGCTTCCAGGAGCTGGGGGCAAGTTTTGAATTCAATGCAAAGCGTTCGTGTTTTGAAGTAGAAGCTAAAAAATTAAAAGGTAAGTACATGCTTCTTGATGAGGCATCAGTTACCGGAACTGCAAACATCATTATGGCTGCTGTGCTTGCTGAGGGGATAACAACCATTTATAATGCGGCTTGCGAACCATATTTACAACAATTGTGCAAAATGTTGGTAAGGATGGGGGCAAAGATCGAAGGGATCGGCTCCAACCTGCTTACAATTACAGGGGTTGAAAGCCTTGGCGGTACCAGTCACAGAATATTGCCGGACATGATAGAAATTGGAAGCTTTATAGGAATGGCCGCCATGACTCAGTCGGACCTGCTTATTAAAGATGTAGCTTTTGATCAGCTGGGAATAATACCTGGTTCATTTCGTCGGCTTGGGATCCAGTTGGAGCTGAGGGGAGACGACCTTTTTGTTCCAGCAATGGACCATTACGAGATAGAGACTTTTATAGATGGTGCGATAATGACAATTGCCGATGCACCATGGCCAGGTCTGACGCCAGACCTCCTCAGTGTAATACTTGTAACTGCTACCCAGGCAAAAGGAAGTGTGCTGATTCACCAGAAGATGTTCGAGAGTCGCCTGTTCTTTGTTGATAAACTCATCGATATGGGCGCACAGATCATCCTCTGTGACCCGCACAGGGCAACTGTTATTGGTTTAAACAATTTGCTAAAACTCAGGGCAACAACAATGAGCTCTCCGGATATAAGGGCAGGAGTGGCCTTATTAATAGCAGCCATGAGCGCGGAGGGAACCAGTGTAATTCACAATATTGAACAGATCGACAGGGGATATGAGAGGATCGACGAAAGACTTAACCTTTTGGGAGCCTCCATCGAAAGAGCTTAAAATTCTCACAACATTAATTCAAATGAAAAAAACAGGATCCTTAATCGTTTCAGCCTTAATTTTTTTATCCTTAGTTTCCTGTAATAATCAACCAGTAAATGCTGATCAGCCTTATGTAATTCCCCCGGAAATTGAAGCACTTCCAAGCGGAACAACACTCGGCTTGAGGGCTCCTGAAATAGAATTGCCCAATGCGGAAGGCGAAACAGTAAAACTATCTTCCCTTCAAGGCAAGCTGGTGCTTGTTGATTTCTGGGCTTCATGGTGTAATCCTTGCAGGCAGGAGAATCCGGAACTGGTTAAGGTGTACAATAAATATTCGGATTTATCCTTCACAAAAGGGGAGGGATTTGAAATTTTTTCTGTTTCCCTGGACAGGAATGAAGAAGCATGGAAAGAAGCAATAGAAAAGGACAAGCTCTCATGGCCATTCATGCTTAGTGATTTGTCTGGGGCCCGAACCCAGGCTGCGATTGACTATGGTGTACAGATGATCCCCGCTAATTTTCTTCTCGATAAGAACGGGGTGGTCATTGCCTCAAACCTTCGCGGCCCGGCCCTTGAAGAAAAGCTCAAATCGCTGCTCCCGGAGAATAGCCTGGACAGGTAAACAGGATCAGGCTATTTCTGACCTCGAATGATATCAGTGTATGCATTATCTTCGAGGCTTATCCTGTAATCCAGCCCAAATAAGAAGAATAGGAACTTCAATTTCTAGACTCACACTTTACTAAATTTCATCATTCCAAGCTCCACTTCTCTGTCGCACTACTAACTGTATAATTCTGAAAAAAAGAGGCTTTCCGAAAGGGAAGCCTCTTTTTTACCTGTTCCTGGTGAGTGAAATGTTATCAGGATTAGTTCGACCTATATTTTTTATTTCGACTGCACCATGTTATTCAAATGTCTCATTTTCGGAACCCTATACTGCTATCGTGTCACTCAGTGGGATTAGTTC
>CAYSAH010000276.1:2282-2942 GCA_964428945.1 uncultured Bacteroidaceae bacterium
CTCCTCAATTATCTGTATCACTAACTTTCTACTTTTTACTTTTCCTATCGGTTCCTGAGCGCAGTTTAGGATTGCTTTTTACTTATCACTTCTCATCCCCTTGCTCTGCTGCATAAGCTTTCAGCAATTCATCCTGGAGTTCTCCTGGTATCGGGGCATATTCATCGAAAGTCATTGAGTACATGGCGCGACCATTGGTAAGTGAGCTCAGTGCGGTGGCATATTTTGACATTTCAGCCAGCGGAACCTTGGCAGAGATCTTTTCAAATCCTTTTTCGCTTGACATCCCAAGAACAATGGCACGACGTCCCTGAAGGTCACTCATCACGTCTCCCATCCTGTCGGACGGAACCAGAACTTCAACTATATAAATGGGTTCCATGATTTTCGGTCCGGCGATTTTGAAGGCCTGACTAAAAGCATTTCGACCTGCAAGCATGAAGGAAATTTCATTGGAATCAACCGGGTGCATTTTCCCGTCGTATACGTATACCCTGATATCCCTTGCATAGGATCCTGTAAGCGGACCTTCCTCCATCTTTTCCATAACACCTTTAAGAATCGCAGGAAGGAACCTTGCATCTATAGAACCTCCTACAATACAGTTAAGGAACTGAAGTGTTCCTCCCCATGACAGCTTGTGTTCTTCTTTACCACGGA
>CAYSAH010000276.1:2952-5727 GCA_964428945.1 uncultured Bacteroidaceae bacterium
ACATTTTGAATTCCTTGCCATTAATTTTGAACATGGTCTTCTCCGGTGTCCCTTCAATATAAGGCTCGATCATCATATGAACCTCACCGAATTGCCCGGCACCACCCGATTGTTTCTTATGGCGATAGTCTGATTGTGCGGCTTTGGTGATGGTCTCCCTGTAAGGGATTTTAGGTGCAAGGAACTCAGCAGAAACTTTGAATATATTATCAAGATGCCATTTTACTATATTGAGGTGGTGTTCTCCCTGTCCATGCAAGAGTATCTGCTTTAGCTCCTTGCTGTATTCTATAACAACAGTAGGGTCTTCCTCATGGATCCTGTTAAGTGCTTCACCGAGTTTCTCATCATCACTTTCGCTCACTGCCTTGATTGCTGCCCTGAATTTTGGATTTGGGAAAGGAACCTTTGAGAATTCGTAACGTGCACCAGGTCCGCAAAGCGTATCGTTGTTCTTGGTATTTTTCAATTTAACAGTACAGCCCATATCACCGGCAACAATTTTTGCAACTTTTGTGCGGTTTTTTCCATAAGGAGCAAATAACTGGGAGATCCTTTCCTTATTCTGTGTCCTTGCATTGGTCATATCCATACCTTCAATGATCTCTCCTGACATTACCTTGAAGAAATTCACCTCGCCGATATGAGATTCGACTGAAGTTTTGAATATAAACAATGAAGCAGGACTAGCAGAATTATATGCAACTTCAGTGCCTTCAACTGTTTTTACTGCAGGGAAACGGTTTGCTGAAGGCACAGCATTGCATATAAATTCCAGCAACCGTCCAATGCCCATGTCCTTATCTCCTGATGCACAGAATACCGGAAACATTCCCCTGTCAAGAAGCCCTTTTGTTATACCTGTCCGCATTTCATCCTCAGTAAGGCCATCATTTTCAAAAAACAGCTCCATAAGCTTTTCATCATTTTCTGCTGCCTTTTCAATAAGTTCGTTACGGAGCTCTTCGGCCTGTTCCATATGTTCAGGTGAGATTGCTGTGATCTCTGGTTTACCTCCGCCAGCAGGATATTTGAATTGTTTCATCTGGATCAGGTCCACAATGGTATTGAATCCCGTACCCGGATTTACAGGGAATTGTGCCAGTACGACACCATGACCGAAAGTTTCTTTTACTGATTCAATGGTTTTATCAAAATTGGCCTTATCGTGGTCACAATGATTAATTACCAATACTACAGGTTTTTTCAACCTTTCGACCCAGCGATTGTGAATTTCTGTTCCTACTTCCACACCATGCTGGGCATTAATGAGCATCAGTGCGACATCTGCAACATGGAGACTTGAGACTGTACTTCCAACAAAATCATCTGAGCCAGGGACATCCAGAATATTTATTTTGCAGTTATTGTACTCTGTATACATCACTGAAGAATATACTGAAGAATTGTTTTCGTGTTCAATAAGGTTATAATCAGAGACAGTGCTCTTGCCTTTAATATCTCCCCTGCGTTCAATGACTCCACCCTCAAAAAGCATTGCTTCAGCCATTGTGGTTTTTCCGGAGCTTGCGTTGCCTAACAATGCAACACTTTTAATCTGATCAGTTGTGTAGTTTTTCATATTTGCTTATAATATGGTGTATGTTTATATATATTATATGATTTTCTATGATATTCAGACTAGGTGTGCAAAAGTAATAATTTTTTGAATAAATCAAGAGCAGGTATTTTGCTCCCGGATTTTCCCTTTATGATCTGGTAAACAACAAAAAATTATTCCACACTTTTGTCGATTTTTGTGCAGGTCATTGCTCTGCAGGGAGAGTTCATGGAAGTGAAAAACATCTTGCTGTAAAATGTAATATTTAATTAAATTTTTCTTGTTTTATCAAAAAAAAGAATACCTTTGCAACCCGATTTTGATAAGAAACAGAGTTAAAAATAATTGAAATAAGCTTAAATGCCTACAATTCAACAGTTAGTGCGTAAGGGTCGAAAGGGGATCGAAGACAAGAGTAAATCGCCTGCTTTAGATTCATGTCCACAACGTCGTGGAGTGTGTGTAAGGGTGTATACAACTACCCCTAAAAAGCCTAATTCAGCTATGAGAAAAGTAGCTAGGGTAAGGCTCACAAACCAGAAAGAAGTTAATGCTTATATCCCGGGCGAAGGTCACAACCTGCAGGAGCACTCAATAGTGCTTATACGTGGAGGAAGGGTGAAAGATCTTCCTGGGGTTAGGTACCATCTGGTACGTGGTGCTCTTGATACCTCAGGAGTTGAGGGTCGTACCCAACGTAGATCCAAATATGGAACTAAAAGGCCTAAGAAAAAATAACAGATTAAGCGCAATAGATAATGAGAAAATCTAAACCGAAGAAGCATATTACGTTACCGGATCCTAAATTTAAAGATACGTTTGTAACTCAGTTTGTAAACAACCTGATGCTTGATGGTAAAAAGAGTGTCGCTTATGATATCTTCTATGGTGCAATGGAGATCATTGAGGAGAAGACCAAGAACGAAGAGAAATCGACCCTCGAAATTTTTAAGGAAGCTTTAGATAATGTAACTCCACAGGTTGAGGTGAAGAGCAGAAGGGTAGGAGGAGCAACTTTCCAGGTACCCATGGAAGTCAGGCCGGAGCGCAAGGCATCTATCTCCATGAAGAATCTGATCAGCTTTGCCAGGAAACGCCCGGGCAAATCTATGAGTGATAAGCTTGCTGCAGAGGTTATTGCAGCATATAATCACGAAGGTGGAGCATTTAAAAGAAAAGAAGAAACACATAGAATGGCCGAAGCAAATAAGGCA
>CAYSAH010000277.1:0-388 GCA_964428945.1 uncultured Bacteroidaceae bacterium
CTCTCAGATCGCATGCTTCTGCAGTGCACCCTGGTGTATCGTCCTTAGGATAAAAGTATAAGACGAGTTTCTTGCCTTTGAACTGGTCGAGCGAGACCATATTCCCATCCTGATCAGGAGCAGAAAAAGCTGGTGCCCGATCACCTTTTTTTATTTCGGTCATTGCTTTGTGTGTTTTGTAAAAATACTAAGTTTCATTTTATTAGAAGGCTGTTTGCCTCAAAGTTTATTAACAATTCGCCGCGATCGGAATGAATTTAAATTTGTATTTTTGATCATTCAAAAAATCGGTTCCACTCCCGGTAAAACATTTAATAAGGCAATATGTTTAGAACATTTTTTCGGCAGATTTTTATTACGGTCATTTTTCTTTCCGCGCTTGGATCCG
>CAYSAH010000277.1:398-5719 GCA_964428945.1 uncultured Bacteroidaceae bacterium
AGGTTCAGGAGCACGAGATACCGGTACTGAAGAAGCAGGCAATGGATAAATTCCTCGCTAAGGATTATCTGGCAGCTGAGGCTGATTTCATTGTGCTAATGAGGCAATTCCCCAAAGACCCGATGTATCGTTATTACATTGGTATCTGCAAGGAAGAAACAAACAGGGACCTTGAAGAAGCGTCAGAGTTGCTGATCTTTGCATCAGGCAGGGGGGTGCCGGAGGATGTATATTATTACCTGGGAGAAGCATACAGGAAACTATATGATTTCGGGAAGGCTAAAAAATATTACCTTCTGTTTGATAAGGAGGCTCCGAGAAGCCAGGCCAAGGAAAAGAATTCCAAGCTGCTGGTGAATTCGATGAACAGCGCAAGTCAGATCACCGCTACATATAATCCCTTCGAGGTCCTGAATGTAACCTTCGTCAACCTGAAAGATCCGGAACAATTCAGTCAGGTCAAAATGAGGGGAGGAGACCTGTCCCTTAAGCCCGATCTGTTTTTTTCCGCCAGTGAGGACCGCCAGGATCTGAACAGCCTGATGTTTCTGCCCCGGACAGACGAAAGGGGTGCCGTGGTATATTTCGCCGGTCTTGAAAAAAGTGGGAAAGGCGGGTTTCAGATCATGCAATCCAAAAAAGGAAACACAGGTAAGTGGACAGATATAAAGCCAGTAGAAAAGTTAAACAGCGAGGGAAATGAAATATTGCCCTACTTTGATCCGATCGGGAAGGATATCTATTTTGCCTCCGACGGCAGGGAAGGCCTGGGTGGGTTTGATCTTTACCGCTCCCACTTTGACGAAGACAGGGATGAATGGTCGGATCCGGTAAATCTTGGGTTTCCTGTAAATTCAGCCTTCGATGATTACCTGCTCCTGCCAGGCAGTGATCTGGGAATGGTGATCATCTTTTCAGGAAGACAGGGATCGGACACAGCAACTACTGTTTACAGGGTCCATCTCAGTGAGCCAAAGCGCTCACTTGCATCACGGACGCCAGAAGAAATCCGCAGGATTGCAAACCTTGACAATATAGCTTCTGAGGTACTGAGTGAATATGATGCATATCAGAAAGAATTCGAGAAGCCTTTGAGGCAAACTGTACCTGCAACTAAAGTACAAACAGAAACTCCAAAAACTGAATACAAGGTTGTTAAGGCAGATTCCAAATATCAGCAATTGATTTCGGATGCTTTGAAGCATCAATCAGTTTCCGATTCATTAACCGAACTGGCTACAAAAGCCAGGGTAAAGGTCAGGGAATCTGAGGATCCGAACGACAGGTGGCTATACCAGAAGCAGATCATTGTTTGGGAGAAAAAAGCACAGGAGGAACAGGAACTTGCCGATAAATCATTTCTCACTGTTGCCAGTTATAAGAAGGAAGAGACCCCTGCTGGCCTCCTTAAGGATACCGTGATCAATGAGATTACAGTATATAAATTTGTTGCCCCTGACACCCTTGCCCAAATTGCTCAGAAAGCTTTTCTGGAACCTGAGGCCAGCAGTAGTGCAGTTGCTGAAGATGCTCCCATGCCTCCGGAGGACATAACTGAAGGGCTTGCTGAGACAAAGACAGTTGTAATTCAAAACCTGCCGGAGCCGCTTATGAACAGGTTCGAGGTTCTTGACTACTCACCTTACACCAAAGCATCCCCTATTCCAATGGAAACTTCGTTTCCTCCGGGATCATATTACAGGATTCAATTGGGAGTGTTTTCAAATGAAGTTGCACCCGATGCATTTGGAGGATTAACTCCTGTAAGCGGGGAAACTATTCCTGAAAAGGACCTGGTCAAATATTACGTCGGGAAATTCAACAGGTATGAGGATGCTCAAAAAGCCCTTCCCCGGGTGAGGGAAAAAGGTTACCAGGATGCTTTTATTGTATCATGGTACAATGGCACTAAGATGTCGCTTGAAAAAGTCAGAAAACTGGAGAAATAACCTTCCTTATTTGCTCAATAGCAGGATCGGATAAATTTTATAGGATTGAAAGAAACATCTCTTGCAAAAGAGAAGATTAAAATTTCTTTTTATATATTTGAATAGATTACAGCATCAATGGATAGTAACTTTTCATCCAATCCTAATAAGAAAGGTTCCGGGCAGGGGCATTCTGAACAGGGGGCCGTACTGGTTCTTCATAACGACGATATTCATACTTTCGAGTTCGTTATGGAAACACTGGAACACGTTTGTGATCATACACTTACCCAGGCGGAACAATGTGCTATGATCACACATTACAAGGGGAAATGTGATATAATGGTTGGGGGTTTACAGGATCTCAGGGAGGTGCACCGCGAATTGACATCACGTGGGCTGACTGTCACACTTGAGTAAAAAAAGAAAAATGACTTCAATAATTATTTTTATTTTATTAGGGATTCTTCTATTTGTTATAGAATTTCTTCTTGTGCCAGGCATTACTGTTGCCGGAGTAGGTGGACTGGTGTTAACCGTTCTTGGAGTTTATAAAGCCTTTGCCGATTATGGGACCACCACGGGAATATGGTTTCTGATAGGTACCTTACTGTTAAGCATTTTAGTAATTACATTCTCATTAAGGGCAAGGACCTGGAAGCGCTTTATGCTCAATACAAATGTAAAAGGTACAGTTGACGATACCGTTATTGCAGACAGTATAAGCCCTGGAGACACTGGGGAGACTTTAACCCGACTGGCCCCCATGGGCAAGATCATGGTCAACGGCATGGTAAGGGAGGTGAAATCGATAGAAGGATACATTCAGGAACACAGTCCTGTAGAAATAGTTTCCGTTGAAGGAAAACAAATAACAGTTAAACCAATAAAAAAATAAATTATGGATTTTTCATGGATCATTATTGTTGTGGCCAGCATTATTGGCCTTTGGGTCGTTCTCTACTTCATTCCGATAGGACTCTGGTTCACTTCCCTGCTATCTGGTGTTAGCGTGTCGCTTTTACAGCTGATCCTGATGCGCTGGAGAAAAGTTCCGCCAACCGTCATTGTCAGATCTATGATCGAAGCACACAAGGCAGGTCTGGCTGAAATCAAACGGGATGAACTGGAAGCACACTATCTTGCCGGAGGGCATGTCGAACAGGTGGTTCATGCACTTGTATCTGCCAATAAGGCCAATATTGATCTTACCTATAACATGGCAACAGCAATCGACCTTGCCGGACGTGATGTACTGGAGGCAGTTCAAATGTCGGTTAATCCGAAAGTGATCAATACACCTCCTGTGACCGCAGTTGCAAAGGACGGTATACAGTTAATAGCAAAAGCGCGTGTCACCGTCAGGGCTTCCATAAAACAGCTGGTTGGAGGTGCAGGTGAGGAGACTGTCCTTGCCCGGGTTGGTGAAGGAATCGTTTCCTCAATCGGTTCCTCAGTATCTCATAAGGAGGTTTTGGAAAATCCTGACTCTATTTCGCGCATGGTGCTTGATAAAGGTTTGGATGCCGGAACTGCTTTCGAGATCCTCTCCATTGATGTGGCTGATATTGATATTGGAAAAAATATTGGAGCGGAACTTCAAATGGACCAGGCAAATGCAGATAAAAATATCGCACAGGCCAAAGCTGAAGAAAGGCGGGCAATGGCTGTTGCAACAGAGCAGGAGATGAAGGCCAAGGCCCAGGAAGCCAGGGCAAAAGTCATTGAAGCCGAAGTGCAAATCCCCCTGGCAATGGCTGAAGCATTCCGGAGCGGAAATCTTGGCATTATGGATTATTATAAGTTCAAGAATATTGAGGCTGATACTACAATGAGAGATTCTATTTCAAAAGGAACCGGAAAAAGACAGGGACCGCCCAAAGAAGAAAAGGATAAGCAATAGCCTACTAATTGTAAATGCGGATGCTAACTTCAATGTATGAGAGAAATGTCATACCTGAAATTTGATGGTCCGGCGTTGATAAATCTGCCAGGATAATAATTTCGGGACCTGCCGTTTTTATTTCTTGGTCTTGTATCCACCAACGGCATAACCGCCCTTTATTCCCCGTTCTTGAACAGGAGCGGGGGCCATCTTTTCCATCGCACTGGCATTCAGTTCTTCACATGCAGCTATAAGCACATCCGGATCAGATATTTCCGGATTGAATGAGAACATGAAATTACTCTTTAAATAGGCAAGGGGATAAATGTCATTAAATGACCATACCATGTTCTCAGATAATTGGTCAAGCGTTTGCCCCTCAAATCGGGTAAGCTTATAAACACCATCACCTGTCTTTTCTAAATGATATTTTACTCCGAATTTACCGTCAGGCAGCCACGAAGAATTACCGTCGGTAAATATATTAATCTCAATGTCGACCATCTCAATGCCGGCGCCTTCATTAAATATTTTCGGAATATCCCTGGCAGGTAAAGTAAATTCGCCAGATTCAGAGGATGTTAAAGGGATTTTTAAATCGAGCAGGATCTTTTCCGAGGTATTAATGATCCTTAATTGAGCTTCGAATGTTTCATTTGAAATATTGACATCCTCCATGTCGGTAAGCGTTCCTTTCAAAACAATTGTAACAGGTGATTGTGCATTTACTAAAGCGGACAGAAGGATGGTCATTGCAAACAAAACACATCTGGTTTGATTCTTTTTCATCTGGTATAAATTTAATTGAAAAATTTAACCCACGTTGTTTTATCAAAAGTAGAACATTTGTCGCAGATGTAAAAATATGGCATGCCCAAATTCCGGTTCATAATTCACCAATCATGCATTTTAAACCGCAAATCACAACAAGTTTGTTCATAACCTGTTTTCAACAACTGTTAATATAGCTGTATTATTTACGGATTTCATGCCTTTTCATGCCCCACAGGCTATTAACAATTTGTTCATAAGCCTTGTTTATTACTTGTGCAAAGTGAATCGTCCGAATCCTTGACTCAGTTTGCTTAATAAAATATATTTGGTTTACCAAGTGTTAGATTTAAGGCTGCTCGAAAAATCCAAGCGGTAAGTAAGCCGGGTCCTCGGACCATAGGTGATCAAGCCGGCCGTTTAAACGGGATACCGTGAATGGTGATCAACGAGCCAAATCGTAATCCGGCAATGCCGGATTATTCAGCCGGACAGGTCAATAAATTGGTCGGTCTTTAAAAGGTTGGACTCCTGTAAGAAAAGTGGTAAAGAATCCAAGTGGTTCCGTAAAACTTTCCACAATGTCTGTTGACAGATCGTAAGACCTGCTGCAGTCATTGATCAGGCAGTGTGTCCTGGAAGTCTGGATTAATTTCCTGGCGAATGGACAGTCTTTCGGTGAAGCTCCACGGAGCAGGCCGGTAGGCCAGGGTTTGAAAAGGATTACCCCCCCCGGG
>CAYSAH010000278.1:0-874 GCA_964428945.1 uncultured Bacteroidaceae bacterium
TACTTTTTACTTTTTACTTTTTACTTTTTACTTGCTACTCGCTTCCCCTCAATACCTCAAGTACTTCCTTTTCGCCTGGCATCCCACCTGGGAAAACAGCTTTCTCCCAACTACCATATATCGGGTTTGGAAGGATTATAAACCGGTTACCAAATTCCTTTTCGTACTCCCTGACACTCTTTTTTCCATATTCTTCAGAGCGATCATCAAACAAACCTTCAAAATCCCCAAGGTTATCACCAATCAGTAAGATTATCTCAAAGTCCATTCTTATGACCTCTCTTCTGATATCCTTTGATGATCCTGATGTTTTTAATAACAAATGAAGACTGTCGGCATTCGGAAATCCATATTGCTTTAAATTATCAATAGTTGCATCCATCAGATTTGCTGCTCTGTTTGATATATAAAAAACCTCAATACCCAGGCTATCAGCTAATCTTACAAAACCGAGGGCTCCGGGCAATGGCCTTGCTTCCCTCCTCAAACACCATTCCGCCCACTTTTTCTCGGAGTATTTAAATCCTTCCCGCAGCATATTTACATTGAAAGGGCTGTTATCCAGAACAGTTTCATCAATGTCCAGGGTCACTGCTGCTGGTAATTTATTTTCCTTACTCTTATATTCTTTTACAATTTGTGAGGCAATATTATATCCCTGAATATACAGTGCTTCTGACTCCGCTGAAAACTGGTACCATAGCAGCGACTTAACTCCCATCATTTCAACTGTTTCCTCATCGCTTTCTGATCTGCAAGAAACAAGTACGATCACTCCGAATAATAAATAAACAAGATTTTTCATATTCAAAATTTTAAAAATAAAGATATAAAAACCGGGGAAGTATCATCCACCCTCAAAGATGAATTAAAT
>CAYSAH010000278.1:884-5691 GCA_964428945.1 uncultured Bacteroidaceae bacterium
AAGCAGGTGAAAGATCCATTTCTCAAAGGGAAAATATCCGGAACCGTAAATAAAGCTATCAAAAAACAGATTTTTCTCTTTCTCGACACATTAACAAGTAAAAAAGATGAAAAAGATCGACGAAAATTTCCTTCATTTCTTATGGAAGAATCAGCAGCTTGCAGGAGTTGTATTATCAAACTGCGATAATTCAACACTAAATGTGATAGATCCCGGTATTCATAATTCCGATTCAGGTCCCGATTTTTTTAATGCAAAAATTGAAATAGACAATACTTTATGGGCAGGCAACATTGAACTGCACATCAATGCCTCGGATTGGATAAGGCATGGACATGACAATGATCCTGCCTATGAATCTGTAATTTTGCACATTGTATATTTTAATGATTGCATTATCACACGGAAAAGCGGGGAAAAGATCCCTGCTGCAGTACTAAGATTCCCAACCCTTATGTGGGATTTCTATAAGGACCTGAAAAAAAACAAGAAATGGATTCCGTGCCAGGATCATCTTAGAATAATTGAACCAGTGCATATTGCACAATGGACCTCCTCACTGATGGTACAAAAACTCCAGGGAAAAACTGAATACCTTAAAAACAATCTGGAAGACCTGCAATCACACTGGGATGCCCTACTTTCAAGACTTATATTCCGTTCATTTGGTGTCCCTGTAAATACAACACCTTTTGAGATTTTATCCTTGACCGTACCCTACACCCTGCTTCTGAGGAACAAGGAAATGCTTTTTACCCTGGAAGCTATCCTTTTCGGACAGGCAGGAATGCTTGATAATGCCTTATCCCCTGACATTTACACGGAAAATCTGAAACATGAATTTTCACGTTTTTCAGGAAAACTGGGTGCTAACCGAGTACCGGTGCAAAGCTGGAAATTCATGCGTATGCGGCCATCGTCCTTCCCTTCGGTCAGAATTGCACAACTTGCAACATTCATTCACAAGTTGTTCCCTTTTCAATCCTATCTCGAAACCTTTCCAGATAAAAATGAACTCTTCGGCACATTGAGAATAAAAGCTGGAGATTACTGGAACAACCATTTTCAGCTGGGCAAGGAAAGTTGTATCAGCCCAAAATTCCTTGGAAAAGATTTCACAAACCTTCTTATTATAAATGCAATAGTCCCCTACCTGTTTTTCTATGGCAAAATGAATAATTCAGGAAAATACTCCGACTATGCGCTTAATCTGCTTGAAGGCTTGCCAGCCGAGGACAACAGTGTATTAAAAAAATGGGGTAAATTTGGAATATATTGCAGCAATGCTTTTGAAAGCCAGGCAATTTTGCATCTCTTTAACAATTATTGCAAACATAAACGCTGCCTGGAATGTCAGTTTGGAAATAATATAATACTTGATGGCATTTAAAAGAAATAAAAGTCTGACCTCAGCGTATACGGCTTTTGGCCTCCTGTTCCTAATGATTATTATTGGCATTATCGGTTACAGGATACAGAAATTTACACTGGTAGAAGCAATTTATCAAACAGTTATTACTATAGCCACAGTTGGTTTTAAAGAGGTTCATCCTCTGTCAGAATCAGGTATGATCTTTACAGCAATACTGATCATCTTCTCTATCGGGATTTTTGCATATGCAGTTACAACCCTTACCAGGTATATCGTTGAAGGAGTTTACAGGAACACAATAAAAGATACAAAAGTGAAAAGAAGAATCGATAATTTAACAGGCCATGTTATAATTTGTGGTTATGGCAGGAATGGGAAGCAGGCAGCTATAGAACTCCATGAACATGAAGTTCCAATACTCATCGTGGAAAAAGATCCTGAATTAATTCAAATATTGCGGTCTTCCTCAAACATCCTGTATGTTGAAGGTGACGCTGTTAATGAAGATATACTGATACAATGCCGCCTTGAAACCGCCAGGGCATTGATCACAACCCTTCCCCTTGATGCGGATAACCTCTTTGTAGTTCTTACAGCAAAGGAACTTAATCCACAACTTACGATCATATCAAGGGCTTCTGTTGACCATGCAGATGCTAAGTTAAAAAGGGCCGGGGCTACAAATGTGATCATGCCTGATAAAATAGGTGGCCAGAGAATGGCTAAACTTGTTGCCCAGCCGGATATAGTAGAATTCGTAGACTATATGCTTCTTCAAAGCACTGAAAACGTGGTTCTTGAAGAAGTCAATTGTGAATCCATAGCAAATTGTCATGCCGGAAAAACAATCCGGGAACTCGACCTAAGGAATGAATCAGGTGCCAATATAATAGGTCTGAAAAAAGAAGATAAATCTTACCTGATCAATCCCTTACCGGAAACTGAACTGAATACCTCCGACAGGCTTTTTGTTCTGGGAACCCGAAGACAAATAGCCCGACTTAAGAAACTTCTGGCATCTGAGAGTGAATGATTTCTGACCACCAATATATTTTGGAATTAGGTTCGATAGAATATCAGAATCATCTGTATATCAGTGCTAATAATTTTATAATGTATATTGTAATATTGAAAAAAATAAATACCTTTGCGTCTCTAAAATTAGAAACGGATTAAAAGCATAAGAAAAGAATGTATTTAACGGCTGAAAAGAAACAGGAAATTTTCAAAAAGTACGGAAAATCAGAATCCAATACCGGTTCTGCAGAAGGTCAGATAGCTCTCTTCACATACAGGATAAACCACCTTACCGAGCACCTTAAGATCAGCAAGAAGGATTACAGCACCCAGCGCGCCCTCCTTCGCCTGGTAGGTAAACGCAGAAGTTTACTCGATTATCTTAAAGATAAAGACATTGAGCGATACAGGGCAGTCATCAAGGAACTCAATATCAGAAAGTAAAAAATATTGATTTAGTCAGGGGAAGGCAATTTGAGATTGCCTTTCTTTTTATATACCGTTTTTTAAACAGAAGATATGTCAAAACCAACACCAATCATAAAAACCATCAGTTTAGGAGATGGTAGAGAAATCAAAATAGAGACCGGCTTATTAGCAAAACAGGCTGACGGATCCGTAGTCGTAAGTTTAGGGAAGACCATGTTACTTGCTACAGTTGTTGCAGCCCAGGATGCAAAGGAAGACGTTGACTTTATGCCGCTTTCAGTTGAATACCGTGAAAAATATTCTGCCAACGGCCGTTTTCCGGGAGGTTTTTTAAAGAGAGAATCCCGCCCCGGTGATAACGAAATATTGGTATCGCGCCTTATCGACAGGGCTCTCAGGCCCCTCTTCCCTGATGATTTTCATGCAGAAACATTTGTGAATGTTTCTTTAATATCAGCAGATGGAGAGACCATGCCCGACGCGCTGGCCGGATTGGCAGCCTCTGCTGCACTTGCTGTTTCAGATATTCCCTTTCACGGCCCGATCTCAGAGGTTAGGGTCGCTCGCATCAATGGTGAGTTCATGATCAATCCTACATTTAAGGAACTCATGAATGCCGATATAGACATTATGGTTGCAGCCTCTACCGACAATATTCTGATGGTTGAGGGAGAGATGTCAGAGGTCTCTGAAGATGAAATGCTTGAGGCGATTAAATTTGCACATGAAGCCATTAAACCAATGTGCCTTGCTCAAAAAGACCTTGAAAAGCAATGTGGTAAGGTTCAGAAGCGTGAATACAATCACGAAGTCAATGATGAGGAACTTAAAAATTTGATTTTCAAGGAGCTCAGGAAAGATTGTGAGAAAGTTGCAGCTTCATCAAATAACGATAAGCATGCAAGATCTGAAGCCTTTGCCAAAGTTAAAGCAGATTTTATTGAAAAGCAGTTAGCAGAAAAAGGAGAAGGTGAGGTAAATGTCAAGCTGATCGACAAATACTATCACGATCTTGAAAAAGAAGCCGTTAGAAATCTTATACTTGACAAGGGGATCCGTCTCGACGGAAGAAAAACAGACGAAATCAGGGATATCTGGTGCGAAGTTGATTACCTGCCAGGCGCTCATGGTTCAGCCCTTTTCACACGTGGCGAGACGCAATCACTAACCTCTGTTACACTTGGCACCAAACTCGATGAAAAACAGATTGATGAGGTATTGACAAAAGGTTCTGAAAAATTTGTATTGCACTATAACTTCCCGCCATTTTCCACCGGGGAAGCAAAACCATACAGGGGTACTGGTCGCCGTGAGATCGGACATGGTAACCTTGCACACCGTGCACTTAAAAGAATGGTACCTCAAGCCTCCGAACTTCCTTATGCTCTGAGGATTGTATCAGATATCCTTGAATCGAACGGCTCATCCTCGATGGCAACTGTCTGCGCAGGCACACTGGCAATGATGGATGCAGGGATTCAGATTAAAAAACCTGTTTCAGGAATCGCAATGGGTTTAAT
This sequence comes from uncultured Bacteroidaceae bacterium, assembly GCA_964428945.1. Lineage (GTDB taxonomy): Bacteria > Bacteroidota > Bacteroidia > Bacteroidales > M55B112. Next base: position 5,223 of record CAYSAH010000278.1, read on the forward strand.
AACTGAAAAAGGATCCAGCAGATATGCAGTACTTTCAGATATACTCGGCGACGAAGACCACCTCGGTGATATGGACTTTAAAGTAACCGGAACAAGGGATGGAATCACAGCCACTCAAATGGATATTAAAGTTGAAGGCCTCACCTATGAAGTACTTGCCAAGGCACTCGAACAGGCTAAAAAAGGCAGGCTACATATCCTTGATGTGATGAGCAAAACCATTTCCGCACCGAATCCTGAACTGAAACCACATGCACCAAGAATTGAAAGAATAGAGATTGATAAAGAATTCATCGGTGCAATCATCGGACCTGGTGGAAAAGTAATTCAACAGATACAGGCTGAAACCGAAACTACCATTACCATTGAAGAAGTTGACAACAAGGGTATTGTTGATGTATTCGCGTCCAACAAAAGCTCTATTGATGCTGCAATGGCCAGAATTAAAGGTATCATTGCCGTTCCTGAA
>CAYSAH010000279.1:0-5688 GCA_964428945.1 uncultured Bacteroidaceae bacterium
TAAGTTGCGAACCTCCCGCCAGCCATCATGTTTATATAACAAAATCTATTGGCGCATCAAATTCCTTACTGTCCTTTATAACAACCCTGTGTTGCCGGTAAACTACAGAATGGGGCGTTATACTTTCTGTTATCCATGTATTTCCACCAATTATTGTATCATGACCGATTACAGTCTTACCACCGAGTATGGTGCTTCCGGCATAGATCACCACGTTATCTTCTATCGTGGGATGACGTTTGGTCCTGGCCATATTCTTCTCAACTGTAAGTGCTCCAAGTGTAACACCCTGGTAGATCTTTACATTTTTCCCTATTTCAGCGGTTTCCCCGATAACAATTCCTGTACCGTGGTCGATGAAAAATGGAGTATCAATTTTCGCACCGGGATGAATATCAATACCTGTCTGACTGTGGACAAATTCCATCATAACCCTTGGAAGTAAAGGTACTTTCAGCTTATACAGGATGTTTGCCATCCGGTAAACCGCTATGCAATAAAAACCCGGATAGGCAAGGATAACTTCTTCGACACAGCTCGATGCAGGGTCAAAGCGGGCTATGGAAACAGCATCATTCATCATTGAATCATATGCTCCAGGAAGCTGTTCCATGAATTTTTTTGCAATCTTATCTGGTGTTTCAGGAATCGAATTTTTAATTGTATGAAGTAATTCCTTCAATTCAACAGAACACCGTTCCAGTTCCATCTCCACTTCTTCAATCTCGATCCTGCAGTCAAGTTTGATCGGGAAAAGTATATTAATTATATCTTCTACAAAGTGATGTGTCTTAACCATTGAGGGAGCTTCCATACAGTATCCCTTGTTCATGGAATTCAAATGTTTTGCAAATTTCTTAAGATCACTCATGTAAATTATGCTTTAAAGTATGTAGGAACAGAAGTTATAACCCAAAAGACACCCATTATGTTATAAGGATCCTTACAAGAGAGAGTAAAATATATGTTAAAATTACAATTGGAAGTCCCGGAATACCTGTAAGGCTTATGATCACAATCGAAGCAAGGATCAGCAAATAGCGCGCTGAATTTTCCCTTAATTTTAAATTGCTGAATTTAAATGACAGCATTGGGAGAGGCACAATCATTAAAATACTGGTGACAAGCATCACTGCCAGGCTAAACCATAAATTCAGTTCCTTACCAAAAAAGCCCTGGTTAAAATTCATGTCATAGTAAATTCCGGCCCAGAAAAGTGCAAATGCAGGAACCGGGAGGCCCAGGAAAAAACTTGTATCCTCCTGGAGGTTGAATTTTGCGAGCCGGATGGCTGCAAAGACAGGAACTATGGCCACAGAGCCCAACAGCAATTTTTCCATGAAACTTAGATTGCTGATCTCCTGGTCTCCGGAAGGCAGCAGGACTATCTTAATTATTGAGAAAATCATTGCTGCTGAAAACAATCCAAAACTTACTATATCGGCAAGTGAATCGAGTTGCTTTCCAATTTCAGAACCTGCTTTAAGTAACCTTGCAAAAAAGCCGTCAGCAAAATCAAAAATAAATGCTGCAAACAGGAAATAAAGCGCCATTTTGGGATTCCCTCCAATTACAAGATAAATTCCAATGGTCCCGGAAGCCAGGTTAAGCAGTGTTAAAAGATTGGGAATATGTTTTTTCATCGGAAGACTTATCTTTACAGACAGTAAAGTTATGAAGTTTGAGGCTTAAACTGACTGAATATTTCGAAAATTATCCATTAACTGACACACCCATGAAAACAAGGATCATTGTACTGGCACTTTTTATTGGTTTACAAGCATGTAATATAACTTACAGGCAATCAAATAACAGGCTATGGTACAATCAGGCTGCAAATTACTTTGAAGAAAGCCTTGTCCTTGGGAACGGGAAGATGGGAGCTTCGGTGTTCGGGGGTATAACATCAGACAAGATCTACCTGAATGATGCCACCCTGTGGAGTGGTGGCCCGGCAGACCCAAATATGAATCCGGATGCCCATAAATATATACCCCTTATCAGGGAAGCACTTTCCAGGGAAGATTACAAACTGGCTGATTCCCTGAATCATTATGTCCAGGGAAGCTTTTCACAGTCCTTTGCTCCGCTCGGTACGATGTATATCGACTTTGAACACACAGACAGCACTCAAAATTACTATCGTGAGCTCAATATCAGTGAAGCTGTTTCAAGAACAAGTTATGAAGTTGACGGGATAGAATTTCAACGCGAATATTTTGTTTCCAATCCCGACCAGGTAATGGTTATCCGGCTAAGCAGCAGCAAGAAAAAGGCCCTAAATTGCTCCATAAGGTTTGAAAGTCTTCTGAATTATAATGTCACATCCGAAAATAATACAGTGATTGCCAATGGCTATGCCCCGGTCCGCGCTGAACCAAATTACCGGGGGAACATGAAAGACGCAGTAACTTTCGATGAAAATAAGGGAACCAGGTTTACTGCCTTATTACAAATAAAAGAATCTGACGGCAAAGTCTCTGTAAGTGAAAACAGCCTCGAATTAAAAGGAGGAAGCAAGGCTGTGATCCTGGTTTCAATTGCCACAAGTTTCAATGGCTTTAATAAAAACCCTGCTACCGAAGGCCTGGACAACCGATCCATCGCCTTCAGCAACCTGGATGCTGCAAATGTAAAGACATTCAAAGAATTAAAAAGCAGGCACCTGGAAGATTTTAAGCAATTTTTCAGCCGTGTAAACCTCGACCTTGGTGAAACCACCGCACCGGATCTGCCCACTGACGAGCGTTTAAAGCGGTATTTTGAAGGCAAAGAGGATAAGAACCTTGAAATACTCTATTTCCAGTTCGGCCGCTACCTTCTTATTTCAAGTTCAAGGACAAAGGGTGTTCCGGCAAATTTACAGGGGATCTGGAACCCTTATTTACGTCCGCCGTGGAGCAGCAATTACACGATTAATATCAATGCCGAGGAGAATTACTGGCTTGCAGAGAATGCAAACCTGTCGGAAATGCATCATTCATTGTTGGGGTTTATCGAAAATATTGCTGAAACAGGAAAAGTAACTGCTAGTACATTTTATGGTGTAAACGGCTGGGCTGCCTGTCATAATTCTGATATCTGGGCCATGAGCAACCCGGTTGGTGATTTTGGAAGCGGGGATCCTGTCTGGGCCAACTGGAACATGGGAGGGACCTGGCTCAGTACGCATATGTGGGAGCATTATATGTTTACCATGGACAGGGAATTTCTCGAAAATACAGGCTACCCCATCATGAAAGGGGCCGCTCAATTCTGCCTGGAATGGCTTGTGGAAGATAAAGAGGGAAAGCTGATCACTTCTCCTTCCACATCCCCGGAAAACAAATATATAACTCCGGCAGGATACCATGGGGCCACCTTATACGGGGGTACAGCCGACCTGGCAATGATAAGGGAACTTTTTCTGCAGGTCATACGTGCCTCGGAGGTGCTTAATACAGATGAGGAATTCCGGCAGAAAGCCAGTGATGCCTTAAGCCGGCTTTACCCCTACCAGGTCGGACAAAAAGGAAACCTGAAAAAGGGACATCTGCAGGAATGGTATTACGACTGGGAAGATGAGGATCCTAAACACCGCCATCAATCCCACCTTTTTGGACTTTACCCGGGTCATCACATTGATCCGCAGTCAACACCTGCTCTTGCCGAAGCCTGCAGAACAACGCTCGGGATAAAGGGTGATGAAACAACAGGATGGTCGAAAGGCTGGAGGATCAACCTCTGGGCCAGGCTCTGGGATGGGAACCACGCCTATAAGATGTTCCGTGAGCTCCTGAATTATGTCCCACCCGACGACATGAAAACAAATTACAGCAGGGGAGGCGGAACTTATCCTAATTTATTTGATGCACATCCTCCCTTCCAGATCGACGGGAATTTCGGAGGTGCAGCCGCAGTGATTGAAATGCTCTTGCAATCCTCGGAAAACGAAATAAGACTGCTTCCTGCATTACCGGATGCCTGGCCGGAAGGGGAAGTGAAAGGAATCTGTGCCCGTGGAGGATTTGAAGTATCGATGAAATGGAAAAATAAAAAATTGATCTTCGTGACCATAACAGCAAAAGCCGACGGAAAAACACAGCTGGTCAGCGGTGATAGAACCATGGAAGTATTCCTTAAAAAAGGAGAGACAGAAAAAATAAAGTGGTAAATCCATACATTATTTCAACTGAAGCCACTGATCTGCCAGGGGCCAGGGTCTGGAAAAACTTATTGTAAATCTCTTCAACATAATATGAATTATATGAGAACTCCTGGAAACCAGATTTTAAACGCAGCAAAAATTTCAATTTTACTGTCAGCAACCCTGTTCCTGCAGGCCTGTGCCTCAAAAACACCAGGTAAGACCGATTTCAGGGAGTGGGCACTTACCCCGCCAATGGGATGGAACAGTTGGGACTGCTACGGGCCAACGGTTAAGGAAAATGAAGTAAAAGCCAATGCAGATTATATGGCGGAACACCTGAAAGACTATGGTTGGGAATATGTGGTTGTGGATATCAGGTGGTTTGTGGAAAACACAAAGTCGGGTGGTTACAACCAGTTGGATCCGCGTTACGTACTCGATAAATATGGAAGATATCTTCCTGCCGTAAACAGATTTCCTTCAGCAGAAGGAGGAAAAGGTTTCAGGGAACTTGCAGATTACATCCACAAAAAAGGTTTAAAATTCGGAATCCATATCATGCGGGGTGTCCCAAAAATCGCCGTGGAAAATAAACTTCCCGTAAAAGGAACGAAAGGAATAACTGCCAATCAGATCTATTCGACTGATGATCAGTGCCGGTGGTTAAAAGACAATTACACGATAGCAGCGGACAAACCCGGAGCCCAGGAATATTACAATTCGATCTTTGAATTATATGCTGAATGGGGTGTGGATTTCATTAAAATAGACGATCTCTCTGCACCCATCTACCATAAAGACGAGATTGAAATGATCCGCAAGGCCATAGATCATTGCGGTCGTCCGATTGTTCTGAGTACTTCCCCGGGGGCAACACCAATTGAGGCTGCTGACCATGTAAGCACCCATGCAAACATGTGGCGGATGGTCAATGATGTCTGGGACAGCTGGTGGCACATTTCTAATCTTTTCGAAGTAATTCCCGGCTGGTACACCTATATAAATCCGGGAACATGGCCCGATTGTGATATGATTCCGCTTGGGAGGCTTTCAATTCGTGGAGAAGTGGGTGAAGACAGGATGACACGGCTCACGAAAGATGAGCAGTATACACTTATGACGCTGTTTACCATTTTTAAATCTCCCCTGTTTTTCGGAGGAGATCTGCCCAGCAATGATGCATTCACAAATTCCCTGCTCACAAACAGGGAAGTATTAAAAATGCACGCTGAAAGTACCGGTGTCCATGAGCTATTTAATGAAAATGGAAAACTTGCCATTGCCTCAACAAACCCTGGTACTGGTGAGACCTACCTTGCATTGTTCAATATTTCTGATGACTCAGTACAGGAATTTGAAGCAAAACTAATTGATATCGGGCAAGAAACCAGGGTAAGGATCAAAGACTTGTGGAGCGGTGAAGTACTCGGGACCTTCGAAGATTCATTTCTGCGGGAACTCAGACCTCATGCTGCAGGATTATATTCGATAAGCGAAATTAAATGATCCTTCCTGGCTGAATAATTTCAGACCATGCAAGAATCAATTCAATTTGTCCC
>CAYSAH010000280.1:0-5687 GCA_964428945.1 uncultured Bacteroidaceae bacterium
TGCTGCAGCAACTGCATCAAACTAATTGCATTCTATTTAATCCTGAATTAATGTATTTTCATTAAATATAGCCAGTTGATTTATTGGAGAAAACAGGGCAAATCGGGGCACAGGAGGAATTACTGATGGCTGACATCTCTTTTAAGAGTTATTTAAGAATTTGGATTGCTTAATACCTTAGAAGCTAATATAGTTATATACTTAATTATTAATAAAGAAATAAATTAATTCAGTAATGGAATTAAGTTATATTCTCGCCATTAATCCCGGATCTACCTCTACAAAAATAGCGGTCTATCGAGGGAATAGCTCATTGTTTTTAAAAACAATCAGACACGAGTGTGATGAACTCTCAAAATTCAAAGACATTCCAGACCAGTTCCAATTCAGGAAAAACCTTATTATAAAAGAGGTAAATGAGAATGCCATTCCGCTGGAAGAGATTCGCATTGTGATAGGACGTGGCGGTCTCATCAAGCCAATTCTATCTGGAGTCTACGAGGTAAATGATGAGATGATCGCTGACCTGAAGGCTGGAGTTCAGGGTATGCATGCAAGTAATCTTGGTGGACTTATCGCCGCCGATATCTGCAAGGATCTTCCAGATGCAAAACCATATATCGCCGATCCGGTAGTGGTCGACGAACTTCAGGATGTTGCCCGGATTACAGGCCATCCTGATATAAAACGGGTTTCAATTTTCCATGCCCTGAACCAAAAGGCAACTGCAAGAACATATGCACAATCCTGTGGAATGAATTACGAGGACCTGAATCTCATCGTAGCCCATTTAGGAGGCGGAATATCAATCGGAGCCCATAAGAAGGGCCGGGTGATTGATGTGAATAATGCCCTTGATGGTGACGGTCCCTTCAGCCCGGAACGTTCCGGATCCCTGCCTGTTGGGGCGCTGATCGATTATTGTTACAAGAATAAGATAGAATATGAGGAGATCAAAAGAATGATAACTGGTAATGGAGGACTCGCTGCTTATACCGGTTCCAATGACGCTCATAAACTTGAAATAAGCGCACGAAGAGGAGATAAGAAAGCTAAACTGCTCCAGCAGGCTATGGGATACCAGATTAGTAAGGAAATCGGGGCAATGGCGGCAGCATTATCAGGAGAAGTACATGCCATTATTCTTACAGGTGGAATTGCTCATAATCCGGACCTGACTGGCTATATAAAAGAGCATATTGGGTTTATTGCCCCTGTTTTCATTTATCCCGGAGAAGATGAAATGAGAGCACTTGCCATGAACGGATTATTGCTATTAAAGGGCTCTATCGAAGCGAAGGTATACAAACGGGAAAACTTTGTTAAGGGGCTTGATCTGAATGATCTTTAAAACTATATTTCTTACTACCCCCGGCCAATAAATAATCTCAGGGTGTTGATTCTGATACAGGTAACATTTTGCCATTAAACCTCTTACAGCCTTCAATAACAAACCACTTGAAGAATCCCCCCATTTCAGATGGCGAAGTACGAGCAGCAAATCCAGGGAAAGCCTGCGCAAGCATTTCGGTCTGTACTGCTCCAAAAGCCAGGGCATTTACCCTTATGCTGAATTCTTTGAACTCTTCTGCAAGACATTCTGTGAGGCTCGCAAGGGCTCCCTTACTGGCGCTGTAAACAGATAATCCCGGGAACTTTGAACTACCCTGTACAGCAGCCATTGAGGTTACATTTATTACTGAAGCGGAAGGAGATGCCTTGAGCATAGGAAGACATACTTTAATAAGTTGTTCCGGTACAAAGTAATTGGTATCAAAAACCAGTCGAGACTCGTCCAATGTAATTTCTTCAAACGGTTTCCTGATCAATGTTCCGGCATTATTAACCAATATATCAAGAGTTTGTGTTAGAGCTTCAATTTTATTCTTAAATTCCTGAGGATTGGTGAGAAGCTTGTTTAAGTCATAGTTGAGAGGAAGTGCAATTTCCTCTCCTGCAATTGAATTGCATTTCCGGCAAATTTCAAAAAGCTTCTGTTCACTGCGCGCAACCAGTATTAAATGATGGTGCTCTGAAGCAAGTTGTTTTGCAAGTTCAGCGCCAATTCCCCTGCTGGCTCCTGTTATTAGGATCGTCATAATTGCATGCTTTGAAAAAATCAAAAGTAAGGAGTTTTTCCAAGTAAATAAACCTTTTTTGTTTATACTTGCCTTTGATTTATATGCACACTTTCAACAAAATATTGACCCTTGGGCTTCTTACCCTGATGGTATCAGGCAATTCATTTTCACAATCGGAAATGAAACTTGATTCTGAATTCTCATATGATGAGAGCAGAAAGGGAAAGTTTTATATTGTTCCCGAAGCAGGATTCTGGTTTGGTACCTATACAAATATAGAGGCTGCTCCTCAACTGGGTTATCATATCACCGACCGATTGTCTGCCGGTATCGGGCCACATTATATATTTTACCAAAACAATAGTTTCTACAGCCCTGATAACTTTTCAACACATATCTGGGGAATAAAATCATTTGCCAGATTGTCATTGATAAACAAAATAGCTGATCTTCTTCCCTTCTATCTGTTTGACGAACTGTTTGCACATGTGGAATATGAGCACATGACACTTGAAAACCGCTATTTTTTTGCACCTTCATTTCCCGATGAAGGAAGATTCTGGGTGAATTATTTTTACATTGGCGCAGGGATAAGCCAGAGAATTAGTATGAAAAGTTCATATACCATTATGCTTTTATGGAACCTTAACGATTCCTTTTATTCCCTTTACAGAAATCCAACCTACCGAATGGGTATGGCTATCTACTTTTAATGAATGCATTGCATTGAACCAATTGAATTAATTAATTGTTAAAAGCCTTGATGGTAGATATTAATTTTTCAGAGTTATAGATATATTTACTTTCTTTGAATGAATTTTTAAAAAATTAAAATGGAAATTACAAGAGAAAAAGTCGTTTCGATTACTTATGAGCTAAGAAAAGATGCTAAAAACGGTGAAGTAGTTGAGCAGGTGACCAGCGATAGCCCCCTTACATTTCTTTTTGGAGTTGGCGGAATGCTTCCAAAGTTTGAGGAAAACCTGGATGGCATGAAGGCAGGAGATAAATTCAGCTTTGGATTGAATTCAGAAGATGCATATGGTCCTGTAGTTGATAATGCAATTGTTGATGTTCCGATCGATGTTTTTAAAGTTGAGGGAGAGATAGATAACAACATGCTTCAAATGGGAAACATGGTTCCAATGATGGACAATTCGGGGAACAGGTTAAACGGTAAAATTATAGATATAAGCGATTCTGCTGTAACAATGGATTTCAACCACCCAATGGCAGGAAAAGACCTCTATTTTACAGGTTTGATCACTGAAGTACGCGATGCAACAGATGAGGAATTATCGCATGGCCATGTCCATGCAGATGCCGGTTGTGGAGATGGATGTTGTTCTGACAAAGAGGGACATAGCTGCAACTGCGGACATTAGGCGTATGCCTTGATAATTATTTTATCTCAAAATCATCAGCGTCTTCATGAACCGGGAAGTTTTTCCTGAACACTGAGACTTCCTCAAGATCAATTGAAGTTATTATTAAGCCCGGCTGGTCATCCAAACGGGCCTTTACATTTCCCTTCGGATCAATAACACATGAATTGCCACAACAAGCAACACCTTCACCATCGATTCCTGACCTGTTTGCCCCAATTACAAATGCCTGGTTTTCTATAGCCCTAGCAACCAGCAATGAGTCCCATACAGTCTGTCTTGGGGCAGGCCAGTTCGCTGCATAAATAATCAGGTCATAATCGCCCCTGTTCCTTGCAAATACAGGGAACCTCAGATCGTAACAGATCTGAAGCAATATCCTGAAGTTCCCGGATTTTACGATTACCCTTTTCTCCCCTCTTGTAAAATATTCCTGCTCTCTTCCCATCCGGAAAAGATGACGCTTATCATAGTGATCCACTTTGCCTTGATGATCAACGAAATACATTCTGTTGAAGAATTTATTACCCTCCTTAACGATGAGGCTGCCAGCAATAGAGACGCTTTTTTCATGGGCCAGTTGTATCATCCAATCGAGAGATTTATTCCCGTCATCAGCAAATTTTTCAACATTCATTGTAAAGCCGGTTGAAAAAGTTTCCGGAAGAAGGACCAAATCGATATGCTCCCGGATGGCCTTAATTTTATTGTTAAAGAAATTAAGGTTTGCGTCTATGTCTTCCCAGAACAGGTCAGATTGAATTATAGCAAGTTTTAAAGAATTCTTTCCAGTAGTCATAAATTGTTAACTCCTTGCAAATAAGTAATATATTGCACTTACTCGCTGTTTTTGATTTTCAGCGCTGTTTCAAGTACACTTGTCATAAAAGGCTGATAATAAGAATAAAAGAAATTGGTGGCACTACTGCTTTTACTTTTGATGTTATTGTACAAGGGACCAAGAACCATTACTCTCGGAAGTAATCCATTTGAAGTAGATTTTCCAAAATCACCTGCCATAAAATAAAAATTCTCCCCTGCCTGGATCAATGCAGGAAATCTTCCCGGTACTCCAAACTCGTTTAGTTTCAATAAACCCTCATCAGTAGCATTCAATTGAAATTCCGATAAAATTTCATTGTTTCCAGGATGCAGCAGTGTAAACCACCCATTAAAATTAACCTGTTCCCTCATTCCAAATTTTTCAGCAGCCTCAGGAGTTGAGAGAATCAGTCCATCGCTTGTTGCTATGTGCTTGCCTTCTTCAAGAACAAAGATACGCCTGGCATCTACGTTTATCCATACAATCCCGGGACCGCTTGCGGACCAGGTCCCACCTGTATATTCCGAGTATAGCTCTTTCCAGTCAAATCCGGGTCGTAAATCTGCATCTCCTGCAAGATCATCAACATATTTACCGATCCATCCTACATAATAAATATCTATCAACTTTTCAATATTATACCTTACCAGCGGATCTGTGGGAGGACCATAAAAATTACATTCAAGTATAATAGGTTTATTCAGTGAAATTACCTCTTTGATCAAATTATAATCAGTATTGTTAATACCGCCGTATTCAACCTTATCAGGTTCGCCGGCTTTGAGTTTTCTAATATCGGAAGTATTGACACCGCTTGCGTCAGCATAATAGAAGAGGTCGCACTTTTCAGCGGTTCTTTTTAATTCCTTGAGCCTGGGATATTTTACCTGGAAATCGCCATTGTACCACTGCACCCCAAAATGGTCGATCCTCAGGTTGTATGCACGCTGGCCGGTAGCAAATATCTTCTTGGTATTTAGCAAATAGTTAAATGCCTTATTTTCACTGCCCTGGTATTGAGTCATTGATTTGTTTACAACGAAAATATCAAGTGGCTTGCCCTTTTTCAAAAGCCATCCTGCATATCCTATCAGGGGTAATATCAGAATTACAAGAATAACAATGACAAAAATTTTAATTGTTTTCATAATTCTTAAATTTTTATGAACAATAATGACTTCAAAAAAGAACTAAAAGATCAGGATCAAATAACTGGCGCCTGAAGAATATAAAAATACAAAATATTATGATACAAGTAAAGTACAGCCTCTTATGGAAGGATATATATCGTTTTCAGCAGAATGCCTTAAGCCGAAAAGCCATGAATTTCATTCAGTAGCAAAGATCCAAAATCATTATAGACATATTGTATTAACCATAACTTAACATTCGATTACT
>CAYSAH010000281.1:0-5687 GCA_964428945.1 uncultured Bacteroidaceae bacterium
GGTGATTCCAATGCAGCATTGACCCGCATGAAATCGCGCTACCAAAAAATGGTTGAAAGCCCACTTACAACGCTTTGGGAAGGCTGGGGCATTGGAGCGGAGGGATATGGCGGCGGTAGCTATAATCATGGCTGGTCGGGCGGTCCACTCACCTTGCTGATGGAATATGTTTGTGGGATTGCGCCCACGGAGCCAGGCTTTAGTCGATTTCAGGTAATGCCGCAACCCGGAAGCCTGAACAGGGCATCGGCATCGTTCGAAACGGTAAAGGGAACCATCCGGTCATCATTCCAAATATTTACCTCCGGAATGGAAATCAAGGTAAGTGTCCCGGCTTTAACGCAGGCTGTTGTTGGTGTACCTGCTTCAGGAGTAAAGAGTATAAAACGAAATGGAATACTGGTTTGGGAAAACGGAAAGTATTTAAAGACGGCTGTTCCTTCGACCCAAATCCTGCAAGACCGAATTGGTTTTGAAGTTTCTTCGGGGGAATGGAGTTTTGTTGCTGAGAAATAAGTAATAATCAATTTCTTAGGATTGTATCTGAACTGTATCTCCCTGCCTTCGTGAACAACATTAAGGGATCAAACTGAGTATAGCCAGGAAATTCCACTCAGAGATTTAAATTGATAAATATCAGATTACACTTTTTGCCAGGTTTCATGCCAGTATTTCTGCATATCCATGTAAACCATTGTAAAAATTTTACATGAAATGAATAGCTAATTATACGGGTGTTAAGACATAAATCAGCTGCCCTGGACCGTCACCATACAGGTGATTTTTTGATGTAAAGTGTTTATTGGATAATGAAGGTGGAAGCTAGGATGCTTAGGTTCTTTGCGAAACCAAGCGATATTTTAGCGTTACCACGGTTGCCGGCCGGTTTGAGAACAGGCTATATCGCAGAGGTCCTCAAAGTGTCAGAAGACAGGGAATTGCAAACTGTGGACTGCCCAGTCCCTGAGCTGTAGCCTTAGCGAAGGCTTACTGCCTACCGTCCCTCGGCTCCACCCGGGAACCCGGGGTCATATGCTTTGGGAATGACCTCGACTCCGCTTCATACATAATGCTGCAGGCTGTCCAATGAGCAAAGGCTCCTCAATAAGTGGTGGTCATGCTCTCAGGAACACAGATAATAAAATTCGCCTTATTCAGATTTTCCTCTTCCAGTTTGTCTGTTTCCACCTGGGAAACCGTGCTGATCGTAACTATATTCAAATCCGGATTTTTCTCTTTCAGGAAATAGTACATACTTTCAAAATCATCAGAATGGTAAGCTCCGTTAAAATGAATAAATGTTTCACCCCTGTGTAAATTCTTAAGCAGGAAGTAGGTCATCGTTGCGTCTTTAACAGCCTGGGCATCCCGAAGGTTTATGCTTCCATGTCCTCCCATCGGGCCACCTCCTGAAAGGGAACTATAGCAATTAAGGGTCGTGTCATATGCCAGCGGGAGGGGCATCATATAGCCTTTGGCGGCCGAGGAAAGGTAAGCCAGTGAGTCGAGCCCGTTTTTATATACCGCATTTGCATATCTCCTTGGAATATTTGTTGCAACAAATCTAAGCCCGCTGTCCTTTGCAAATTCAAGCAGGGGTTTGTAATCTGTCTTGTAATTCTTCCAAAGCCTCATATCCTCCTCGAATTTCTGCCGGGTGATCATCCCGGAAAAATATTCGTCTAGAATCAGCTGTCCGTCTGTTTCAAACATCTCGGCCCCCATAACCAGTTTCTTTCCCAGGATTTTTTGGAGATCTTTCGTAAGTTCAAATTCAAGCCAATGGGAAATCGGATTGTCATGCAGCTCCCCGAAGAGGATTACATCAGCCCTTAAGCAGCTGTTAAGCATTCGTTCATATTTTGCTTCTTTTCCTTTCTCATTGAAGAGGGTGTAAGCTTCTTTCTGTGAAAACAAATTGGCTGTTAAACAGAATAAAACAAATGACGTTAGAATTTTCCTGATTGCCATAATCTTGGTTTAATTAAGGCCGAAAGTTAAGAATTTTAGTGAAGTCAGCAGGATAGATCTTATTAATGTATCGCGTTTGCTATAATTTCATCCACCACTTCCGGATTCACTAAAGTTGTTATGTCACCCATATCTGTAAGGTCATTCTCTGCGATCTTTCTCAAAATGCGCCTCATGATCTTCCCGGAACGGGTCTTTGGTAATCCCGAGGTGAACTGTATCTTATCGAGCTTGGCAATGGGTCCGATATGTTCAGCGATGATCTGGTTGATCTCTCTTGCCACATTGTCGTGGACACGCCACTCCCCGGTTTCTTTCAGGATAACGAATCCATAGAGTGCAAAACCTTTTATTTCGTGTGGAAATCCTACTACTGCAGATTCAGCGACTGCCTGGTGTTCATTGATCGCATCTTCGATCGGGGCAGTTCCCAGGTTATGACCTGAAACAATGATAACGTCATCGACTCTTCCTGTTATGCGGTAATAACCGACTTCATCCCGGAAAGCACCGTCGCCTGTGAAATACCTGTTCCTGAATTTTGAGAAATAGGTTTCCCTGAATCTTTCGTGATCTCCCCAGATGGTCCGGGCCATAGATGGCCATGGGAATTTTATGCAAAGATTTCCATTGACCTGGTTTCCAAAAATTTCGGTTCCTTCATCATCGAGCAATTGAGGCTGGATTCCGGGCAGGGGTAAAGTTGCATAGGTTGGTTTGGTTGGGGTTGTAAAGGGAATGGGGGAGATCATGATCCCGCCTGTTTCCGTCTGCCACCATGTATCAACGATGGGGCTTTTCTTTTTCCCGATATTATCGTTGTACCAGTGCCAGGCCTCTTCGTTTATAGGTTCGCCAACGGATCCAAGTACCTTAAGAGAGGACAGATCGTATTTTTCGACATGCTCGAGGTTCTGTTTTGCAAGAGCGCGTATAACGGTTGGAGCAGTATAAAACTGGGTTACCTTGTGTTTTTCAACGATCTCCCAAAAGCGGCCATGGTGGGGATGACTCGGTATGCCTTCAAACATGAGTGTTGTTGCTCCATTGGCAAGGGGTCCGTACACGATGTAACTGTGTCCGGTAATCCAACCAATATCTGCAGTGCACCAATAGATATCGTCCTCGTTGTATTGAAAAATATTCTTGAATGTAAAAGCTGTGTAGACCATATATCCGGCACTTGTATGCACCATACCTTTTGGCATACCGGTGGAGCCAGAAGTATATAAGATGAACAGCGGGTCTTCAGCATCAACAATTTCCATACTGCAGTAAGGGTGCGACTTATCGAGAAGCGGCTGCAACCAGAAATCGCGGCCCTCTTTCATATTTATTTCAGCATCGATACGCCTGGTGACAAGAACTTTTTCAACACAGGGTGAGTTTGTCAACGCGTCATCCACGATTCCTTTCAGATCGATTGTTTTTTCGCCTCTGAAAGAGCCATCTGAAGTAATTACCATTTTGCACTGGCTGTCATTTATCCTGGTTGCAAGAGCTGTTGCCGAGAATCCCGCAAAAACAACTGAATGAATGGCCCCTATTCGTGCGCAGGCAAGTAAGGCAACAGCCAGATCGGGGATCATGGGCATATAGATACAAACCCTGTCGCCCTTTTGAATTCCTTGTTCCTTTAAAACATTGGCAAAGCGGCAAACCCTGTCGTGTAGCTGGATGTATGTGATATATTCTGCTTCCTCATTGGGATCATTAGGTTCGAAAATGATGGCAATTTTGTCTCCTCTTGTGCGAAGGTGCCTGTCGATGCAATTTTCAGAAACATTAAGTTTTGCACCCTGGTACCATTTGATCCCAGGTTTTTCGAAATCCCATTCCAGTACCTTGTTCCACCGTTTGTGCCAGAGAAAATGCTCCTCTGCAATTTCTTCCCAGAAGTTTTCCGGTTCTGTTACTGACTTCCTGTATACCTGGAAGTATTCTTCTAAATGCTTGATGTGGTAATTACTCATTGGACCAGGAGGTATTATAATGGATCAAACAAATAAATGTAAAACAGAATTATGATCCTTTGGTTCAGATTAGGGATTCCAAATTTTAATTTGTAATCAACTCACGCTTTTTGGGAGGAATTCCTGATGATAAGTTTATGCTTAAGGAATATTGATTTCAGATCATCGGCGGAGTGTTTATTTTCAATCTGGTTGATCAATGTTGATGCTGCGAGCTCGCCCATTTCAGTACCAGGATAATTAATGGTTGTAAGGTTTGGATCTACCACCCTGGAAATAGGGTCATTGTTAAATCCGACAATGGCTATATCCTCTGGAATTTTTATACCATTCATTTTCAGATTACAGATCACTGAAACTGCAGTTGTATCGTTGGCAGCAAAGATGCCATCAGGCCGGTTTTGCATTTTCATTATTCTTTCAACAGCCTGGCTGCCTGTATCTTCATTAAGTTTGTGGGTAAAGAGTAATTCTTTGGAATAATCCAGGTTACGGTCTTTCAAGGCTCTGCGATAACCCTGGTACCTGTCGGAATATACACTTCTTTTAAGATTTCCTCCTATATGCATGATTCGTTTGCATCCTGAATCAATAAGGTGTAATGTGGCCTCGTAGGCAGCCTGGAAATTATCGATGAGTATTGTAACGCTATGGGCCTGGTTTTCGACACGATCAAAGAAGACCAGGGGAATACCTTTGTTTTTTATGATATCCAGGTGGTCCACATCGGGGGTATTCGAAGCAAGTGAAATCAGTAATCCGTCAACCCGGCTGTTAAACATGGTCTGAATACAGGTGATCTCCTTTTCATAAGACTCTTCTGATTGATTGATGATCAGATTGTAGCCTTTCTGGTTTGCTATTTTTTCAATACCCGAGATTACCTTAGACATAAAATAGCTATCCAGCCTTGGGACTACGACCCCAACATTATTTGAACGATTTTTCCTTAGATTGCTGGCAAAGGTGTTCTGCTGGTAGCCCATTTTTTTTGCCATCTTCAGGATCCTGGTCCTGGTTTCTTCCTTGATCAGGGGATTGTTCTTCAGACCCCTGCTAACCGTTGAAGCCGAGATATTCAGGGCTTCTGCCAGGTCGTATATAGTTACTTCCTTTTTCAGATTCATTTCAGCATTTTTCAACCAGCTTTACATTTGGCAAAGTTAAATCTAAAAATTGCAATATGGATGTGCAATCGGTTGTATTTCGATACATGAGTATTCATTCAGGGCTTTATCTTTGATTTCAGGGCTATTTTACTCAATGAAAAATTGAAAATTATAGATCTATATTGTATATTTAGTTTTTCTGCAACCGATTGCAATAAATTTATTAAAATTTAATGGTCTTTTTATCTTTTGTATACAGTTTTTCATAGTAATTGTTTTCGTGGTTAATTTTGGTTATTGTTAGTCTTGGATTCTTTGAAGAGGCTGTCCCTTTTTGTCGGGACAGCCTTTTTTTGGTACTCCCAAACCAGCTTTTTCGGATATTTGATTACCGGGTATTAAAATTTCTTTTGAAACACCCTCTTCTATTTTTTAGCAGCCTGATTTAATAATTTCATCATTGATTTTCAATGAAAGGAAAAAAATGATACATTTGCACCGCGTAAAGCAATTACCACGTTCTCTGAAGATAGGGCTTAATAGTATCCGCCTTCGCTAAAGCCAGGGCGGATGTAACACGGTGTAGCGTCCCGATATACATCGGGATTAGCGAACCTGCTTTGAGAGCAGGAGT
>CAYSAH010000282.1:0-5685 GCA_964428945.1 uncultured Bacteroidaceae bacterium
CTGTTCCATCTTGAGAAACGATGTGTATCCTGTATTGCCGTGGAAAATGAAACGCTTACAGTATTGGATGATAATTTTAAGGAGGAAATGGATTCCGGAAAGGTCAGTCTCGTTTCATTGAATTTCCAGGGAAAGGAAGCCAGGGAAACAGCAGAAAAGTTTCAGGCTTCCGGTCAGACACTGCTGCTGGTAAAAGGCGACACCATGGTTGACCTTACCAGCGAAGCCTTCATGTTTGCCCATTCCCAGCCTGAACGGTTTCGTGCGGCGCTGAAAAATGAAATTGATAATCTCCTGGAATAATGGAGGCTTTTCTTACAGAACTCTATGCAAATGCATCGGCTCCAATGGTATCAGCCCTGGTACTTGGACTACTGATGGCCATTGCTCCCTGCCCGATGACCATAAATATTACGGCAATAGGCTACATAGGGAAGGACATAGGAAACAGGAAGCGGATTTTTTACAATGGCATCTTCTATGCTTTGGGAACAGTTTTTTCATATTCCATCCTTGCCCTGATATTGTACCTGGGGGCTGACCAGTTCAGGATTGCTTCGGCTTTTCAGCAATATTCGGAAAAGATTGTAGGTCCTCTGCTCCTGGTGATCGGGATTTTAATGACAGGCCTGGTGAATATTAACTTCCCTGCTTTTACAAAGCTTACAGACCGCTTTCAGAACCGGGGAAAATACAGTTTTTGGGATGCCTTTATCCTGGGGATGATCCTTGCCCTTGCGTTTTGCCCTTATAGCGGCATCCTGTATTTCGGCATGCTTGTTCCTCTTACATTATCTTCTTCCGCTCCTTACCTTCCCGTATTGTTTTCGATGGCAGCAGCAATACCCGTCGTAATTTTTGCATGGCTCCTGGCTTTCACAGTATCGGGAGTGGGGATAATGTATAAGAGGATAAAAGCCTTCGAATACTGGTTCAGCAAGTTTGTTGCATTGTTGTTCATCGGGATCGGGCTCTATTATATCCTTGTGATCTGGTTCTGAACCTGCCGGAGGAGATCTTCATGTTCCGCGAATTGAAAAAATTACTTTCAGATCGTAAATCGCGAACTGATTTTTTTACTCCTTTGCTTAAGTTACCAGCTTTGTGACCCTTGATGTAACAGCCGATTGACACTAAGCCTTCTCCTGGCTTTTATCTGCCATGGAATGACATCGCAGGACGAGGAGCGCACTTATGATCACCCCCGATTTCTTCTTATGTGAAACAATTTGAAGACTGGCACGTTTGACTTTTATAGCCTATGTAATAGGTTTGATATAAACCCATGAAGATCACTTTATTATTTTGGCTCACAGTTTTACTTACAGGATCATTTGCCTGCAATGAATTTGAGTCCCCTGAACCTCCTGGGATGGAGATCAATATGGCTGCCGGCAACTTTATTTTTGCAGTGATCGGGGATTATGGCTACGCCGGGGAAAATGAAGCCTCGGTTGCTGCCATGGTTAAAGGCTGGGACCCTGATTTCGTGCTTACTACAGGAGATAACAATTACCCCGGCGGCGACCTGGAAAGTATCAAGGCGAATATCAGTGATTATTACGGGGATTACATATACAATTTCGATGCAGAAAAGGATTACCGCTGCCAGGGCAGGGCTTTCGACGACCAGATAAACAGGTTTTTCCCGACTCCAGGTAACCATGATACCTATGGAATTAACGGACTGAAACCTTATCTTGGTTTTTTTGCTTTACCCGGCAACGAGGAATACTATGCATTTACCTGGGGCGACGTGGCTTTTTACTCACTGAACTCAACAGCCTCCTTTATTGGTAACCAGGAAGAATGGCTAAAGGATGAGCTTGCAAAAAGAGATAAGCCGTTCAACATCGTTTTCTTCCACCATTCGCCCTTTTCAACCGGAAAGCACGGGAACGAAAGAAAGATGCAACTGGATTACCACGGCCTTGGAATCGATATTGTATTTACCGGTCACGATCACATCTATTCAAGGATCGGGAAGAAGGATGAAGATGCCCTGTATTATATCGTAAACGGAGCTGGTGGAAGATCATTGTACCAGTGTGGTGCCAATGAGTTGGATACCAGCCAGTTTTCTGTTCTGTGTTTTGATGAGGATTTCGGTGCGATCAGGGGAGAATACAAGGACAATCAACTGATCATTGAATTCTATTCTGTGGGCGACCAGCAAAATCCGGTCGACAGCTTTGTTGTTCCCCGCCGGGAGTAAACCCAGTATGCAAAGCTCAATTCAGGTGCTGTTTAGGATTCGCTTACTATGCAGGCAGGCATGCATTCAAACTGCAACACACCTAAGCAAAGAGTAATGCTACTTTGCAATCCGTAGCTTTAGCGAAGGCCTAAATTCTCCTCCACCCCTTTCGCTTTGCCAGTCTCCCGAGCTTCATTTCCGGTTTAACACAAACCGGGTTCCCCACCGCCTCGAGGATGAACCTGTCCGTGTATGCATCCCCGTAATACCAGGAAGTTTCCATCGGGAAATTATTTGCCTTGCAATATTCAGCCATTCTTACAGCCTTCTCTGTTCCGTATACAAGTTTGCCTTGTGATCTTCCTGTGAACAGATCTTCCTTAACCTCCATGGCGGAGCAGACCACATCATCCATATTCAGATGCCTTGCAACTGGTTCGCAGAGATAGGGTAAGGACGAGGAAAGAAGAAGCAGCCTGGCATTTTTTTTGCGGTGGTATTCAAGCTCTTTTTTGATCTCAGGCCGAACCAGTTGGAGCAGGGCCGGTACCGCTTTCTCTTCAGCCATTAGTTTAATTTCCGACTCCTTTAAACCTATCAGCCACTGCATCATAGATAATACTATCTCATTCGAATCTTTCAGATCAAATTTGTAGATGATGGAGTAGTAGATTGCCTGGCGGAAATCCTTCCTGCTCATATACCCCATCTTACGGCTGCCTTTGACAATAAGCCTGCTGCTGTTCACCGACAAGATCGTCTTGTCGAGGTCAAAAGCAGCAATATAGGAATGCTTTTCTGACAAATTTCAGTTTTTGATCGTGTTATACATTAAAGAAATGCTTTCCTTCAGGATTATAGATTATCGGAATTCTCTGAGGAAATATCCTGACATCGAAGGTGGCGGCATAAAACACTTCACCATCAACGTGAAAAGGAACTTCCTGGCCAAAATCAACCTTGAATTTGTCAGTGGTGTAATAGTGTACTTTTTTGTCAGTGGTATGGGCTCCTTTCGATACTTTGATGAGAATGTCGAGTCTCTTCAGCAAGCCGAGTTTTTTAACCATACAGATATCCAGAAGCCCGTCATTTGCTATCGCATGCGGGGTAAGGTAAAAGCCGCCGCCATATCTTCTGCCTATTGAAATTGTGTTTATAAAGCAATCCGTTTCCTCGATCACTCCATCCTTGTCCACTTTAACAACATATTCCCTGAAAAAGAAAAGGGTTCCCAGGATGGCCCGCAGGTACTTTCCCTTACCTCCCATCTTCGTTTCCCCGGGAGCCACGTAATTTTTTGCCGCCACAACAGCATCAAATCCAAGACCCATGCCATTCAGGAAAGGAATACCATTGCAGGTTCCATAGTCCATGTTGATCACATGCTGCCGGAAGAATATCTCCCAGTGCTTTTCTTCAAAACGGTCAGGAAAACCGAGGATCTGGTTGAAATCATTTCCTGTTCCTGCCGGAATGATACCGGTAACAATATCCTTTTTATCCAGCAGCATCTTTCCGACTTCATTCATGGTGCCGTCACCGCCAACCGCAATGATATGGGTGTAACCCTCCCCGGCAAAACGTTCGGACAGTTCGCTGGCATGACCATGACGTTCGCTCATTACGATCTCGCCGGGAATATTGAAGGCTTCAATCTTTGCTTCTAAAATTGGAACGATCTCTTTTCCGTATCCGTTCCCTGCAATTGGATTAACGATGAATACCCATTTTTGCGTTTTTGCTTTTGCCATGAATGTAGTTTTAATTTATAGTGTCACTTGATCTTAGGTTTCATTGCTTGCTGATTCAATTACGGATTTCACCCTGTCTATGATATCCTTGTCGGCAAGAGCGACGAGATCAGTGCCCGGGATCGGTTCATGGATGATCACCTCGAGCCTTGATCCGAAATTTATATAGAAACGATTTTTTGGTTTCAGTCTGAAAAAACCGTTCAGTGTAACAGGCAGAATATCCGTTTCGGAGGCTCTTAAAAGATAGATAAATCCCCTGTAAAAGGGATTGACCTTTCCATTCAGCGTCCTGGTTCCTTCAGGAAATATGGCTATGGTCCGGGAACTTGATTTTTCCACCAGCTGTTCAACCATACGACGCGTATTCCTGATATTGGACATTGTCATCGGGATGTAATCAGTCATCAGGAGCATCCTGCCAAAAACAGGTATTCTAAGTAAACGTTCGTGTCCGAACCAACTCACCCTGGGAAAAAATGCCATAATCGCTATAATATCAAACAAACTGGCATGATTGGCAAGTAAGATGTATTTTTTATCTTTTTCAAAAAGTTGCTTTCCCTTAATTCTCAGGCGTTTTCCCATGATGGGAAACATGCTTTTCGCCCATACTGCCATAACCCCGTATACACCACCCTTCCATTTCATGTAGGAAAAGATCAAAACAAAAAATACAGCTATGGCAGTATAGGAATAGAGAACACCAAAAACGGGAATGGAGATCACAAAATATACGCGCCTTCGTATCATCTGCGGTTTATTAGGTGGTAGTTTAGGGGCTTAAGATAGGAGAAATTATTGGAAAAATGGAATAGTGGAAAAATGGAATAGTGAAGGGATGCAGCACAAGCAAATAGAAAAGGTGGATCATAGATTTTTACTTCACAAATAATGGAATTTTTCAAAAAGTATAATTAATCATGATAATTGCTATTTTTAGAAATTTCTAAACCCTAATCATTTCCACATGAAAACAAGAAGAATTCTTTTCCTGCTTGTTGTTGCGATCCTTAGCCCCATTCCCTGTTTTAATCTTTCAGCACAACAAAATGAAATAAAGACACCTGAAAGTTATTTTGGATTCCAGCCGGGTTCCGACGGGAACCTTTTTAATTATGAAGAGCTGATCGCCTACCTGAATGAACTCGATAAACTCTCCCCGCGGCTGAAAATGGAGGAGATAGGGACCTCTCCCATGGGCAGGACAATGTATATCGCTTTTATCTCCAGCGGGAAGAATATTTCGAAACTGACCGAATACAAGAAGATGAACCGCGAACTTGCGCTCAATCCTGATCTGAGCGACGAAAAGAGGTCAGAATATTTCAGGGATGGGAAAGTATTTGTCCTGGCCACTTTATCCATGCACTCCACAGAAGTTGGTCCTACTCAGGCTTCATCACTCATCGCCTACGACCTTGTTACAACAGCAGATGAAAAAAAACTGGAGGGGCTCGATAATGTTGTACTGATGGTGGTTCCTAACCACAATCCCGACGGGATGGATATGGTGGTGGAAAATTATAAAAAATTCAAAGGCACTAAATATGACGGGGCCTCTTTGCCTGATGTCTATCACAAGTATGTCGGACACGACAACAACCGTGATTTCGTAATTCTCAGCCAGGAAGATACCAGGGCGATCGCAGCCATCTATAACCAAACCTGGTTCCCGCAGGTGATGGTGGAGAAGCACCAGATGGGCTCTGCCGGGGTGAGATTTTTTGTCCC
>CAYSAH010000283.1:0-3724 GCA_964428945.1 uncultured Bacteroidaceae bacterium
TGGTCTGGACGACACATTTATACAGGAGGGACTTGCATACAGGATAGCTCCTGTTAAGGTTCAGAGCTCCCAGGTTTTTGGAATGATAGATACCGATCGGATGTACAAGCGTCTTGTTGAGGAATTTGAATGGGGAGGTATCGATGATCCGCATGTTTATATGGATGAGAATAATACCAGGATGACAATTAAGTATCGCTATGCATATGCCTCTCTTGCCCGGGCCTTTGCCGATGAAGGCAATAATGAAAAGGCTGTTGAAGTTCTGGATTATTGCATGGAGCATATGCCTCATGAAAGAGTTCCTTACAATTTTTCAATTGTTCCGGTAATTCAGAGTTATTTTGCAGCAAATGCAATAGAGAAGGCTGTTGAACTTTCAGGAAAGTTGTCTGAAGTTACAGTGCAGGAGTTGGATTATTTCAGCGCGGTTATTAGGTCAAAACCTGAAAAAGCAGAGAAAATGCAGATGGATTTTCTTCAATCGATCCGTGATCTCAATTCACTCAGCAGCATTGCCCTGGGCTATGGTGAAACGGTTATGGCGAAACAGCTGGAGGAAAAGGTGGATACTTACATTCCTGTTTTTGAGCAATACTTCAGGCCCTAGATGAATATTGCGAAGATCCCACCTTTTTTGAGCAGGTCGGTTAAATCACTGACCTGGAAAATTCCGGCAAACGGCAAGGAGGTATACCTGACTTTTGATGATGGTCCGACCCCGGTGGTTACGGAATGGGTTCTCGATTTGCTGGATGAATACCAGGCCAAGGGAACGTTTTTTTGCCTGGGGAACAATGTTGAAAGCAGGCCGGAGATATATCAAAAAATACTTTCCAGGGGTCATGGAGCCGGAAATCATTCCTATTCGCATTTGAAAGGGTTCAGCACCGGGAAGACCAAATACATGGAGGATATCGACCGGGCTGCAGGCCTCATTCATTAGTATCTTTTCAGGCCACCCTACGGAAGGATCCTTCCCGGACAGGCCAGGGTGATCAAAAAAAGATACAGGATCATAATGTGGTCGGTGCTGAGCGTGGATTACAATAAAAAACTCCAGGGCAGCCAGGTAGTAAAAAACGTAATTGAAAATGTCGGGCCCGGCTCAATAATAGTCTTCCACGATTCTGTCAAAGCCAGTGCAAACCTGT
Source organism: uncultured Bacteroidaceae bacterium (assembly GCA_964428945.1). Lineage (GTDB taxonomy): Bacteria > Bacteroidota > Bacteroidia > Bacteroidales > M55B112. The sequence goes on from CAYSAH010000283.1 coordinate 1,155, forward strand.
ATTATGCATTGCCTGAGGTATTAAAATACCTGAAGGAAAATGGATATAAAATGGTTTCCATCGAAAACGGGCAGTCTTCCTAATTAGCAGCCAGAGGTAAAAGCTGGACATAAGCAATCAGGATAAGCCATATCCAGATCATTACTTCGTGTATCCAGTGATTCTTTTTTCTTTGGAAATAGTTTGAAAACAGGTATGCTACCGGTATTGCCAGCAGGATAATTACTTCAGGATTGTAACCTGAAATGAGGATATAAAAAAGTGTGCAGTATACGAACAACATGAATAATACCTTGTAAAGTTTCCTTATAATAATCTTCCTTGCCTGGTATCGGCTGAGTAAGTGGAAACTGGAAACAGCAATCAGCAAAAAAAGATAGCTGAACAGAATCCAGACAGCTGTCTCAAAATGAGGAACCTGTACATCATATATCTCCAGGTTGTTGTGCAATATTCTGGTAAAAAGAGACAGATCGTCGCGGAAAACCCAGTAATAGCAAACATGAAACAATGCCATCATTGATAAAACAAGTATCGGATTTATAAGCCCCCGCCATTTCAGTGGCCGTATAACTGCTGCCGTGATCCAGAGGAAAGGAATAAACCAGATCACCTTCAGGTAGAAAAGGCTACCCACAGCGAGCAGGAGGGTAGCATTAAATAGCGCCAGGGGATCAGCCCTGTGTTCATCACCCTTTATGAGGATCAGAAGTGCAAGGACCATAAATACGGTGCTGATCAGAAAAGGATTGATCTGAAGAGGGTGGGGGAATGATACATTCAACAGCAGGAAGAATACCGCAGGCATATAGGACCTGTCTTCCAGCAGAAAATGGATAACATTGAACCTTACAATCAGCACAATGAGGATGGCATAAAATACCAGCCCAGTCAATACAGAAAGGATCTTTGTCTGGCTGATCCAACCAAAAACAGCATCGTAAAATGGCATGGATTTATCTGGTTCGATCATCACGGGATGCAGGAAAGATTTAAGCCAGAGAAGCATCATCAGGATAATGATGAATACGATTCCGCCTGCGCGGTTATTCTTTATCAGTCGAAGCAGCATAAGTTTAATGCACTACAGGTCAAAACCTATATCCTTGCGGTAATTTTTCTTATCAAATTTTATGAGTTCAGCATTTTTATAGGATTTCTGTAATGCTGAATGCATATCTTTTCCCATTGAACTGATGGCAAGAACCCTGCCTCCATCTGTAACTACCCTGCTTTCCTTAAGCTTAGTGCCTGCGTGAAAAACTATGCTTTTCTCAATATTTTCAAAGTTTGTGATCTCTTTCCCTTTTTCATAAGCACCCGGGTATCCCCCTGAAACCAGCATGACAGTTGCAGCCGAATGTTCATCAATTTCTATGGAAACCTCGTTGAGCCTGTTTTCTGCAGCAGCTTTCAGAAGGTCGATGAAGTCTGATTTTATTCTTGGCAATACCACCTCAGTTTCCGGATCACCCATTCTAACATTGTATTCGATCACAAACGGAGCTCCGTCGACATTGATCAGACCGAAAAAGATAAAGCCTTTGTAGGGAATGCCTTCGCATTTAAGTCCTTCGATTGTGGGTTTGATAATCCTTTGTTCCACTTTTTTCATAAAGTCGGAATCAGCAAAGGGTACCGGGGATACAGCACCCATGCCCCCGGTATTCAGGCCCGTGTCGCCTTCGCCTATACGCTTGTAATCCTTTGCCTCCGGAAGGATCACATAGCCATCCCCGTCGGTGAGGACAAATACGGAAAGTTCAATTCCGCTCAGAAATTCTTCAACAACTACTTTTCGTGAAGCCGCACCGAATTTTCCCCTGATCATATTTTCCAGCTCCTCCTGTGCTTCTTTAAGATCATTGAGGATCAGCACTCCTTTTCCGGCTGCCAGTCCGTCGGCTTTCAGAACATAGGGAGGTGCTATTTTGGCCAGGTAGGATTGTCCTTCCTTCAGGGTATAGTCGAAAAAAGTACGAAAATCTCCGGTCGGTATGTTGTATTTCTGCATGAAGAGTTTTGCAAAATCCTTGCTGCCTTCGAGTTTTGCTGCTTCCATCGCTGGTCCGATAACAGGAATACCCTTTAGCTCCGGATCATGCTGGAAATAGTCGGCGATACCGGAAACAAGCGGGGCTTCGGGGCCCACAAGCACAAGGTCTATATGCCTGTCGAGTACTGCTTTTTTTATGGCGGGAAAATCTTCTGCTGCGATATCCAGGTTCGTTCCGACTGTTGAAGTCCCGGCATTTCCCGGGGCAATATAGAGTTTACCCAGCTTGCTGCTCTGTGCAATTTTCCAGGCAAATGCATGCTCGCGGCCTCCCGATCCAAGGATAAGAATGTTCATATTCATGTGGCTTAGGTTACAGCTACGAAGATAGGAAAAAAGAGGGCGAATCGGGAAATACGAAAGGGAAAGGATGCTTTTGAGTGCGGAGTTGCCGGATCCGACCCAGTCAGATGATTCCAGGATCAGCAAGGCCATTAACTTTATCCCTGTATATTAAAAAACCTGGATGGCTTCTTTTCTCCTTTCTAATTTTGCACTTTTATGCTGATATCCG
>CAYSAH010000283.1:3734-5664 GCA_964428945.1 uncultured Bacteroidaceae bacterium
AAGTGCATAACAAGAAATAATAAAATTAATGTTCCCAGCAAACCCATGCTCCTGCTGTACCATTTGCTTCCACTGTTACCCATAGCAACATCATATCCAATAGCCCTGCTCTTTTGATTTTGGTTTAACGTGGTCTTATTTCAGAACAATCCCGCTTGAAAGGGTCTTTTCATCCACCCGGATCATATACATTCCTTTCGCAAGGTTTGAAAGATCAAGTGTTTCAATTACTTTCCCACCCGAACTGAATACCTTCCGGCTCATTACATTGCGACCGTCAATGGAGAGGATCTCGAGGGTCATCTCATCCGCATCGGAATTGAATTCGAGGGTGATGATACCGGTGGATGGGTTGGGGTAGAGGGTGGCTACAAGACTTTTCAGATTTCTTATCCCAGTTGTAAGATCCTTGATTGGTATCGATTCTGTACTCACTTGCCCACACAAGTTAGCATCATTTACAGAAACTATATAATCCCCATCCTGACCGGCTGTAAAAGTAAATTTATTTGCAGGATTTTGTATCCCATTTGGTGGTGAAATGGTAAATAAATATGGCTCAGTACCACCAGTTGCATTTACTAAAATAAAACCATCAATATTGTTATAAATTGAAGAGGTATCATTTATACCGAAATTAATTTCTAATTGTGCTGGTTCATTAATTACTACATCTTCGCCAGTTTTCACACAATTATTGACATCTTTTACACCAATAGTATACGAACCTGCTGTTTTATTAAATACAGAATCAGGTTGATAATTAGTCCCATCAACGGTAAACTGATAAGGTGCTACACCTCCGCCAGGACTCATTTCGATAGATCCTTCGGCACCATTACATATCGCATCTTTAGCAGAATCGAGCACGATAGAAAGTTCTGAAGGTTCAGTTATGTAAACCAAAGCAAGTGAATCTGCACAGTCGTTGTTGTCCTTAACCCAGACTTCATAGGTTCCAACTCCAACATTTGCAACAGCTCCACTTGAAAATGGGTAGGAAATACCTCCGTCAATAGAGAATGATCTTCCTCCTGACCCACCTGTAGCAGTTACTGAAATGACTCCTGTGCTTTCGCCAAAGCAGAGAACATCGGTGCTGTCGAAGGCAGTGACCGTTACCTGGGTTGGTTGGGTGATAATCTGTTGAATTCCTGCTTCGTAACAATTTGCCCCGTCCAATACTTGTGGAAAATAGGTACCTGCTGGTAAATTTGTGAATAAAGCATCAGGTTGGTAAGGATATCCCTCTCCCAATGAATATTGCCAGGCGCCTCCAAGACCACCTGTAGCGCTAATGGAAATAATTCCTGTACTGTCACCAAAACAAGAGCTCACATTGACCTTAGTTGAACTCACAGTAATTGGTAAACATCCAACTGATCCTACTATGATATAGTATACTTTTGTTGGATTAAGATAGGTGCTGTCTCCTGCGATAAATAGGTCTGAATTGGTACGAAGGGTGGCATAGAGGTTCTTTGAATCGCTGAAAACAGACCTACCCCATTCAGTGCTATTGTTTCTGCCACGATATTGCGTTGCACCTGTGAAATTTCCATCTGTATCAATGCTTCCATAAAACATATCAACATCAAGTTCACCTCCTTCAGTTACTAATGTCTGGCCCCCCCAAGGGAGCTCGTTTGCAAAATACCCTGTCACCCAAAGACTCCCATTGAAGAAATTTGCCCTTAATAGCCTGTCTTCCTTTGTGCCCCCGTTTACCCTTACCCATTGGAGAGTTCCGTCGGTTGAGTACTTGGCTATAAAGAAATCATAGGTCCCCTTGTTTTCAGTCACAACAGTTGTTTCTGTTTCCGTAGAATCAAAGGTCAGCGAGGAGCTGTTATAGTAGCCGTTTACATAAATATTATTATCTGGATCTATAACCGCATCGTAGGAATAATCATGCAGGCTTCCCTGTTTC
>CAYSAH010000284.1:0-5648 GCA_964428945.1 uncultured Bacteroidaceae bacterium
TAATAGAGTGAATAGTTTTTTCATAGCATTAGTTTTTAGTAATTAATTATCTGTTTCTTGTTTGGTTAGCGTTTAAAATAGGGACCGGTTTGCAGGGATGTACCTGGGACATCCCCTTCAAGATATGGCCATCCGTCGTCTCCCCAATGGATCTTATCAAGCATTAAGGGCCGGCGTGTTGCCCCTCCGGGCAGGTAGGGATTCTCCAATTCCACGGCATGGTAAAGGAACCACTCATCGCCATTGTCATCCACAATGATCTCAGCATTATGCCCTGGTCCGACGAATTTTATTCCGTCGCCTTTCAGGAAAAGAGTACCGGGCACTCCTCCTGTCGAAATGTTACTTCCATCCTTGGAAAGGTAGGGCCCGGCGATGTTGTCGGCCCTTGCTATCATTACCTTGTATTTAGAATCGGGTCCGTCACAGCAACTGTTTGATGAGCCGAAAAAATAGTATTTCCCGTCCTTGAAGTACAGGAGCGTGGCTTCAAACATGTCATTGGCAATTTTAAACTTATTGCCTTTGAAAGTTTTCAGGTCAGATTCAAGTTCAATTCCGTAGATTCCCCTGAAACTGCCCCAGAATAAATAAAAGCGAAGGTTTCGTCCCTGTCCTTCATACCAGAAGAAAGGATCGATACTATTTTGCACACCCATGGATTCGGAATCCAGTATCTTTCCCTGGTCTTCAAAAGGTCCAAGGGGACTGGAGGCCGTTGCCAGTCCGATACCCGGATTTGGGTCACCCCACACCGACAGGCTATAGAACATATAGTACTTCTCGTTATAAAAGCTTACGTCAGGTGCCCATATTCCTCCTTCCTTCCAGGACGGTTTTGTATCAAATGCATCTGCAACATAGTCCCAGTTGACCAGGTCCGTTGATTTAACGATGGGTGTTACCCTGTGTATCCCCTCAAACCAATTGTTTTCTGTTCCATAAGCATAGAACCATCCATCCTTGCCCCTCACAACAGTCGGGTCGGCCAGGTCGGGCGAAAATACAGGGTTTTCATATACGGGGATGCTATCACCCGGCGGATCATTCCAGATAAGTACTTCCGGCGTCTTTTCACACGATAAAATACCTGTAAGCAGCATTATCATTATTCCTGTGGCCATGCTTTTGTAATTTTTCATTGTTATATCGTATTGTCTGATTTACTATAAATTGTTAGCAGCATCTTCAACTAGAATCCTGGATTCTGCACCAGGCCAGGAACCAGAGAGATCTCCCGGTACGGGATGGGATACCTGTCGTGGGTACCCACTTTGAAATTCAGGAATTCCGGGTCGCGTCCACTTAGCCAGTTAATATCCGCCTGGTTATCAAGCATGCCCCATCGGGCCAGGTCAAACCACCGCCAATTTTCCCCGCCCAATTCCATGGTCCTTTCGTGCATGATCTGTGTTCTCATCTTCGCCTGGTCATTTCCTATTCCTGTAAAAACTGTGGAATTTTCCAGGTCGGTCAGGCCGGCCCGGTTTCGCACCTTGTTGATATGGGTATATGCTTCGGCTGTTCTTCCCAATTCATTAAGGACCTCTGCATACATCAGGTAAACATCAGCCAGTCTTAGGACGCGGAAATTGATACCTGAATTGTAATCCTCTCCGGTCTGCGTGGCATAATTGGTATATTTCTTCCAGTAAATCGCATCCGGTCCCAGGGCCCATTGGCTCCAGGTCTTTCCATAGAACAGTTCCCCGGGCTCACTCAAATCATTGTAAAACAAGGTTTGTTTGAGACGCGGATCGTTCTGGCCGGAACTGGTCTTTTCCCTGAAGAAATCATTATACAAAGTCTGCCTGGGATCTGCATCTGCCCAGGCACATCCGTCGACCTGCAATCCCATGAATTTTGCACGCTGCCCTCCCAGGTCGGTCCCTGCCTGCGTTCCGTATGCAAACTGAATTTCAAACACAGACTCGCTGTTATTCTCGTTGCTTGCAGTAAAATTATCTTCGTAGTTGCTCACCAACTGGTATAAGGTTTGTCCGCCACTTCCCTTCATATCAATCAGCGCTTCAATCTGTTCTAGTGCACCTGTCCAGTCTTTTTGTTGCATCAGCACTTTTGCCAGCATTCCCAGGGCTGCTCCCTTTGTTGCCCGGCCAACATCTGCATCAGCATATTCAACAGGGAGAAGGGCCATGGCTGATCGAAAGTCATCACCTGCCTGCTGAAACAGGTCATCCTGTTCACCAATTACAGGATTCCCGCCCCCTGCAAAGGAGGTAAGCTGAACAGGGCCTCTTCCAAATATCCCGGCAATATTAAAATAGTGCAATCCGCGCAGGAACAGGGCTTCCCCTGTGATCCTGTTTCGCAGTTCCTCATCCATTTCTGCATCCGGAGCATTGTCAATAACCTGGTTGGCCCAGAATATTCCTTTGTACATGTCCAGCCAGGGGAACAGGATGCCTTCGGCGGCCGCATCGTTATAGGATCCCATCTGAAAGTTGGAATAGGACTGGAAATGAGGATTTGGGCTATGACACCATCCTTCGTCCGAGCGGGATGTATATAATATGTGTAACCAGCGTCCGTAACATCCATTGAATCTGAGTGGCCGGTATGCAGCATTGATCCCGTTCATCATCTGCTCTTCTGTGTTCCAGTAGTCGGTTGATGACTGTTCGTTGGGATTGGTTCTCTCCAGGAAATCTTCTGAACAGGATGAGATCAGGATGACCAATAAAAGGACCGTGAAATATTTAATTGCATTTTTCAAGGTAAGCATGATATTTGAATTAAAAGGTTAATTGCAATCCGGCAAGATAGCTTCTGACTGGCGGGAAGTGACCGGAGTCATTTCCCTTGCCAAAGACACTTCCTCCCGAGATCTCAGGATCATACCCTGAATAATTTGTCAGCGTAAAGAGGTTCTGGGCGCCAATATAGATCCTGATCTTTTCGGTACCTGGTAAAAGCCCGGATACCTTTTCAACCGGGATGCTGTAACCTAGCTGCAGGTTCTTCAGGCGGATATAGGATCCGTCTTCTATCCACCGGTCAGTATTTGCCTTGGCGTTATCATTTGGTCCAATAAAAGCGCGTGGCGTTGTTGTGGATTGATTTTCAGGCGTCCAGGGTTCAAGCCCTTTCGGATAGTTGGCAACATCATCCATTCGTTCCAGCCAGAATTTTCCATCGTTATAGATCAGGTTCCCGTAGACACTGGTCAGGAACACGCTAAAATCGAATTTCTTATACCCGGCTGAAAATCTCAATGCCGCCTCGAACTTTGGCAGCGGAGATCCAATATACTGCCTGTCGTCGGCATTAATAATCCCATCCTCGTAATAATCCTCGTACCTGATATCGCCGGGTTTTGCATCAGGCTGGATAACGATTTTGACTGTATTGCCTGAAACGGAGTCAACAACATCGATCGAGTGTTCAAAGACCTCTTCCATATCCTGGAAGATCCCATCTGTTTTTATTACGTAAAAATCGCCAATGGAACGCCCGGCTTCCGAACGGTTGACATTGTTCAAGCCTGCCTCCCTGAAACTGTCGCCCAGCTCGAGGACCGTGGTATTGATCCTGGTAAGATTTAAATTCACGTCATACCAGAAGTCTCCAAGCTTCTCTTTGTACCCTATATTCAGTTCTATACCGGTATTCCTGATTTTCCCGTAGTTCGTCCAGGGTGTTATGTCCGTTCCGTCCGTCCAGCTGGTGGGCAGCTGTATCAGGAGGTCACTGGATATGGAGTTGAAATATTCCAGGGTTCCGTAGAGCTTGTTTTGATACAAGCCAAAATCCATTCCAACGTTAAAGGTTGTCCTGGTCTCCCACCTGATGAAGGGATTCTCCCTTCCTTTTTGAATGGCCCCGGAAATATAGCTTTGGTCCACTCCAAAAATTCCGCCTTCGCTCACGTTGATGTAGGTGGTGTAATCGTAGTCACCAAGGGCCTGCTGATCACCTATTACACCATAGCTGGCCCTTAGTTTTAAATTATTTATTATATTTTTTGCACCTGTAAAGAAGTCCTCCTCACTGATCCTCCATCCAAAAGAACCGGATGGAAAGTTTCCATACCTGCTGGATGCACCAAACCTGGACGATCCGTCCCTTCTTATATTCAGCTGCAGCAGGTACCTGTCCCTGTACGAGTAATTGACCCTTCCAAGGAGGGAAAGCATCGCATTTTCGCTATCCGTGCCACCAACGTCGGGTTCCGTATCTCCTGAGTTCAGTACCCAGTAGCCTTCAACAACATCATAAACACTCCCCGACATCCCCTTCCAAAACGATTCCTGGGCCGTATAACCAATCAAAGCATCGATCTTGTGCTCATTGAACTCTTTAGCGAATTCCAGTGTATTTTCAAGGAGGTAGGAGGAATAATCTCCCCTGTTCTCATACAACTGGTTGTCATAGCTTGAAAGCGAGAGGTAGCGGATCTGGTTAAATACCTCTTCATTTCTGTCGTGCCAGGTAAAATATTCAAGGCCTGCATTGAAGCGGTATTTCAGGAAGGAGAAGAGCTTAAGTTCGGCATATACATTTCCCATGATCCTGTTGCCAGTTTCGATCCTGTTCAGGCTTTCCTGGAGGCCAATGGGATTGGTACCATAGGTCTGGTATTCGTTGCTTCCATATCCGTAACCACTGGCATTATTCTCGTCGTAGACCGGTATAACAGGAGGCATCCTGACCAGGTCTATGAAGGGCACCCCGATCATAGGTTTGGTGATCGTTCTTCCCATCAGGATATTTTCCCCGACCGTAAGGATCCCTTTCTTCAATTGGGTATTCACACGCAAATTATAGCGTTCATATTTTGGTCCCAGCACAACACCATCCTGTCGAAACACATTTCCGGAGATCAGATAGTTCCCGTATTCATCACCGCCAGAGAGGGTCAGGTTGTAATCCTGCGTTCCTCCGGTCTTGAAGAATTCATTTTGCCAATCTGTGTTTACCAGGGTATCGCCCAGGTCAGGCTCCCCCGGCCAGACCTTGTCGGCATTTTCATAGGCCATCCTGTTCAGCCTGAGGAATTCGATACTGTTCATCATATCTAACCTGTGAGCGATCTGCTGCACACCGTAGCTTGCCGTAAAATTTATTTTTGGAGCCCCGCTGCTGCCCTTTTTGGTCGTTATAATGATGACCCCGTTGGCACCCCTTGAACCGTAAAGTGCAGTTGCTGAAGCGTCTTTAAGCACCTGAACGGATTCAATGTCATTAACGTTGAATTCCCTTTGCTGACCGCTCATGATCATTCCATCAATCACGTAAAGCGGTCCGACATCAGAGAAGCTGCCAATGCCCCGAATGCGAATATCGGCCCCCGTTCCCGGCTGGCCGCTTGAAGTGACTGAAACCCCTGCAACCTGTCCTTGCAAGGCCTGCGCAATATTGGGAGCCTGTTGTTTCATCATTTCATCAACATCGACCACCCCAACAGCCCCGGTCAGGTCTTTCTTTCTTTGTACACCATATCCTACAACGATAAGTTCTTCCAGCTCTTCTGTCCTGGGCGTCAGGACCACCCGCAACTCCTGGCTGCTGCCGTCATAGATCATTTCCTTCGTTTCATACCCGACGTAGGAAAAGCTTATTTCATCTCCTGTGGACAGGAGCAGGGAGAATTGCCCTTCCAGGTTGGTAATTGTCCCCGTTGTTGA
>CAYSAH010000285.1:0-5638 GCA_964428945.1 uncultured Bacteroidaceae bacterium
AATACAATTCCAACTCATGACAGTAGATGAATACATACTCAACAGCGGACAATGGCAGGAATCGTTAAACATGCTGCGCGAATTGATGCTTGCCCTTGACATGGAGGAAAAAGTAAAATGGGGAAGCCCCGTCTATTGTGTCAAGGGAAAGAATATCGTTGCTTTCGGTTCATTTAAATCTTATACAGGACTCTGGTTCTACCAGGGCGTATTTCTTAAGGATGCTCGCAAAAAGCTGGTAAATGCAAACGAAGATGATACCCGCGCACTGAGACAATGGCGCTTCCAGTCAGCTGACGAAATTGAAGCTGAGTTAGACTTCATCATTGAATATGTTAAGGAAGCGATAGAAAATTCAAACCAGGGAAAGGAAATTAAAGCTCAAAAAAAACAGGCACTTTGACATTCCTGCTGAATTGACAGAAATGTTTAATAAGAATCCGGATTTCAAAAAAAGCTTCGACTTGTTAAGCTATTCCAAACGCCGGGATTTTTCCCACTACATTAACAGGGCCGTCAGACCTGAAACCCGTAAGAAAAGATTGGAACAGTCCATACCAATGATCCTTGAAGGTAAAGGATTAATGGATAAATATCAGAAATAGAACAATGCCTTCAATTTTGTTCACTGGGACTTCTTAAGAAGCCGACAAGTGCATCCACACACAATTTCTTAAACAAGGGAAAATCCGATGAGATTAAACCAGGTCGCAGGCATCAGCCGGCATCCAATGCTTTTCCTTCCCTTCCCATTTAATGTTGCAACCTATCGGATTGGTAACTGAATAAGATAAGGGTTTACCGCTTGTTAACTTCCCAAGAACTATATCCAGTTCATTTACAGTAATCCTTGAGGCATCCCTTGGACTGTCAACAGCACGGCCTGTGTATACGAGTTTCCGATCCTCATTAAAGACATAAAAATGTGGTGTCCTTAAAGCACCGTAGGAGAGAGCAACTTCCTGGGATTCATCATATAAGTAGACCCAAGGAAATTTATACTCTTTCATCCTGGCAACCATGTGGTCAAAATCATCCTCTGCATAGGTGTTTTTGCTGTTGGAATTTATCCCAACGAAACTAACCCCTTTGGAGGAGTACTTGTTGGCAGTGGCTCTTGTAATTTCATCCGATCCCAGTACATACGGACAATGATTGCAGGTAAAGAATACCACAAGATACCGTGAATCCTTAAAACTATCCAGTGAATAACGCTTCCCGTCTGTGGCAGGAAGTTCAAAGTGGGGCGCTTTCTTTCCAATTTCCAGTGTAAATGCCATTTTGCTCGTTTAATGATTAAGATTCATAAGTATTTACAATCAAAAGGCACAAATTGTTTATCTTTTCAGTCATTTATTTTGTCTTCTGGTTTTACCTGCAAAAACAAAAGGGCCCTTTCCGGCGTTTAAAGCATATGAGAAAAAGCCTTACTATACTGTTTCTAATTTTTATGAACAGTATTCTGATCGGTCAGAATATAGGCAGTATAGACAAGAATGGACTGGAGAAATTGCTCAACAATAAAAATGACACTGTTTATGTTCTTAACTTCTGGGCTACCTGGTGTTCTCCCTGTTTGGCAGAGATCGGGTATTTTGAGACTTTAGGCCGCATAAATAATGGCCTGAATATGAGGATAATTCTTGTTAATCTTGATTTCCCGGACCAGGTGGAAAAAAGAGTTGTACCCTTTATTGAGGAAAAACAACTTACTTTGGAAATATTAAATATGAACGACCTGGATTATAATTCCTGGATACCCCTGGTTGACAGGGACTGGTCGGGTTCAATACCAGCCACATTAATATACAGGGGCGAGAAAAGGAAATTTATAAACAAAGCATTAAATGAGATTGAACTCACTGAGGAAGTAAATAAATTTTTAAATATCAAATAAAAGAATCATGAAGAAATTATCATTATTTGCAGCATTTATTGTATTGGGTGCCATTGTATCAGCGCAGCTGAAACCAGGAGATAATGCGGTTGATTTTAAACTTCAGAATGTAGACGGAAAAAGCGTTTCTTTGTCGGATTATGCAAATCAAAAAGGTGTAATTCTGGTCTTTACCTGCAATCCCTGTCCCTTTGCCAAAGCCTATGAGCAAAGAATTATTAAACTTCACAGCAACTTTGCATCGGCCGGTTATCCCGTTGTGGCTATAAACCCCAACGATGAAACGGTATCGCCAGATGATACTTTTGAAAAAATGAAGGAACGTGCTGCAGAAAAGAATTATCCCTTTCCATATCTGAAAGATGATGGCTCAGTCTTCAAAGCATATGGAGCTACCAGGACACCACATGTTTTTCTTCTTAAAAATACAGGCAAAGGTAAATTCCAGGTGGCCTATATCGGGGCAATTGACAATAATGCCATGGATGAAAAAGCTGTGTCAGAAAAATATGTTCAGCAAGCCATAGTAGCACTCGAACAAGGATCAAACCCTTCTCCCGACCAGGTTAAAGCAATAGGCTGTACAATAAAAACCAAAAGCTAATTGATAAATACTTTCCTGGTGAAATTTTTATCATCGAAAACATAGTTGATGATATAAAGACCTGGAGTGAAATCATTTACGGCAAATTGAACCTCTTGTCCGGGAATCGAGAATTTTCTTATAATTCTTCCCTCGTTATTAACCAGGACCAACACTCCACCAGCTCCGGGAAGGTCAATATGCAATTTCCCCTTAACGAGCATACAGTTCAGGGAACTATCTTCCTCAATGCGTTCAATACCGGATGCCAATTGCACTTCCACTTCCTGCAGGATCAGTTTCACCCATTCCTTATACTGAACTCCTGACGGGTGTAAAGCATCACCGGCAACATAGGAAGGTATCTCTAGACCCAGTCTTGAAACAGGGGTAATATCAAAATACATGACTCCTGCATCAAGTGCCACCTTCCTGTTGATGCTGTTATACGCGTCGATTTCTTCCCGGATGCCCTCAATATTCGTATGTGAAGGCGTATAGGAATAATCAGGTATAGAAACAACAAACACCCGCGAAGTATCATTGCCTGCCAGGCTCAGCGCGGTTTTTAATAACTCACGAAATTCAGTCTGGTAAGAACTAATATCATAACCCCGGTATTGGTTGTTCACACCAATGAGGAGTGAAACCAGGTTATCCTCCTTCTGTTTATTAAGCTGCTGTTCTATTCCGTTTTTAAGTTATGCAGTGGTCCAGCCCGTTTTCGCAATAATATCAAGCTCTGCATCCTGAATTCCATAAATACTCTTCAGTTCTTCGACCAGCCGGACCGGCCACCTTTCATTTTCCTCAACACTTTGTCCGATGGTATAGGAGTCTCCCAGTGCAAGGTAGCGCAAAGGCTCGTCTATTTTTAGTTTCTGTGCAGATAATTGATTCATAAGAAACAGGTATGAAAATATGAAAAGTATAGCTTTCATTTATCTTTGGTATATTTATTAACTTAACATCCATTGCTATTAAGTTGTTTTTAACCAAAGTCTGATTGTAATGAAAAATATTGTTATTACAGGAAGTTCCCGTGGAATAGGCTATGGATTGGCCCGGGAATTCCTTATACGAGGTCACAGGATTACCCTTTCAGGAAGAAATGCTTCCAGCTTAAAGGAGGCTGCTGAAGCATTGTCCCCTGAATCGGGAAATTCAAAGCTCGGAATCTGTGAGTGCGATGTAACAAAGTTGGCTGATATTAAAAGATTATGGGAAACTGCAGCAAAACACGGGGCGGTTGATATCTGGATCAACAATGCAGGCGTCGGACAGGGGACCAGGATGCTGACAGAATTATCAGGGGAGAGTATAGAAAGCATACTTGACACCAATATAAAGGGTTTGATAAATTGCTGTAAGATAGCACTTGAAAATATGCTGAAGCAGGGGTCGGGAGCCATATACAACATGGAAGGATTCGGGAGCGACGGGAGAAAGATGAAAAACATGACCATCTACGGAACAAGCAAGAATGCAGTCCGCTATTTTACACAGAGCCTTGCGCTTGAAACAAAAGGAACTCCGGTTGTGGTCGGCGCCCTCAGCCCGGGCATGGTTGTAACTGATCTGCTTACAAGTCCGATAAAAGAAAATACTGCAACGAACAGGGAAGCAATTAAAATATTCAATATCCTTGCAGACAGGGTTGAGACGGTTACTCCCTACCTGGTTGAAAAAATGCTCATCAATACCCGGAATGGGACCATCATTTCCTGGTTGAGCTCGTCGAAAGTAATGTTTAGATTTATGAAGAACATGTTCATTAAGCGACGGGTTGAAGGATTACCGGACCCTCAGTAAAAACTATCTTCCCTTTTCCAGCAGCCAATAAAACAGGGGTACAATAATTAAGGTCATCAGTGTTGAAACAAACAGTCCGCCAATGATCGTCCAGCCCATTGGGGCCCAGAGTGTGCCTCCCCGCAAGGTCAAGGGCAGTAAACCTCCTATTGTTGTTAAGGCAGTGAGGACTATTGGTGTAAGCCTGGTCTCTGCCGCCAGCTGTATTGCTTCTAACAGGGGTTTTCCTGATTCCCTTAATTTGTTTGTATAATCAACCAGGATGATCGAATTGTTGACAACTATCCCAACGAGGCTTGTGAGTCCAACAAATGCAGTGAAGGAGAATGAGTAACCCGTAATGTACAATGCCCAGATCATTCCGATCCCCGCAAAGGGTATTGCCAGGAATATGATCAGCGGTTGTTTGAAAGAACGGAACTGAAGGACAAGTACAGCGAATATTGAAAGAATTGCTATTATGATCGCATTCAGCATCCCTCCAAATGCTTCCTGCCGGCCTTCAAGCTCACCGCCAATACTGTAGCTGAACCCTTCAGGAAAAGGATAGTTCTCAAGTTCAGAGATCACCGGGTCCATTATATCATCAAGCTTATAGCCAGTTTGCACATCTGAGATCACCTGGGCTGTCCTTTCGTGATTATACCTGCTTATCAGGCTGGATGATTGCCTGAGCTCCAGCTGAACAAATTGTTTGAGGGGAATTTGCCGTCCACTGAGTGAGGAAACATAGATCCGGTCCAGGTCCTCTGGTTTGAAATCGTTTACACCATCCATTTTAAGTATGATGTCGTACTGTTTCCCTTTGCTGTCGCGAAATTTCGAAACCTCGATCCCGGCCACGGCTGTCCTGATGGTCCTGTCGATCTCAATAAGAGGCACTCCAAATATATTTGCCTTATCCCGGTTAATATCAAACAGAAGTTCTGTATTTGTCTTAACAAAGAGGTTCTCAAGATTAAGCACACCGGGTTGTTTCTCCAACAAGGCTTCAACATCCGATGATATATTTCGTAGTATGTCAAGATCGTCGCCAGTGATAAATATCTGTACCGGGGATTCAAAGGGAGGTCCCTGCTCAAACTCCCTGACACTGATCGCAGCGTCCGGATAAGCCCTGAAGCAACTCCTGAGTTTTGAGAGTGTCATATCGAAGTCTTCATGGTCAAATTCATAGAGTTCAACATAACAGTCAGCTATTGTCTTGTCCATACCCCGTGGAAGAACATTGTAGTAGATCCTTGGATTTCCCCTGCCGATATTGGAGGCATAGTATTTTACTTCCGGCATAGTGTCAAGTACCGACTCAATATAGCTTACCACCTTATCAGTGCTTGCAAGGTTTC
>CAYSAH010000286.1:0-5237 GCA_964428945.1 uncultured Bacteroidaceae bacterium
GGGGATGAATGTTCCACTGTGCAGAGCAAAGTCCGATGATATTGATCTTCGGATCGATCAAAGCCAGGGTGATGGCATAGAGGTCGTCGATCTCGTTACCGGAATCACTGTCGATGATCATCGCTACTGCATCAGGTCTGTTCGTTTTCCTGACATAAGTGATGATCGTGATAACTACTGAAACAAGGAGGACAATTACAATAATTGCCCGGACAACTTTCCATATCTCCCTTTTGAGCCTGGTGAAAAATCCCATTTTCTGAATTACCCTTTCTTTAAATTCCTGTCGATAAGCTCTATCCTCTGATTTACGCTTAAATGGCTATGGTTTAGGTCCTCAGGTGTGTTGAGGCAATAATCCGTGAGTTTTTCTACAGTTGTTGTTGCAAGGTGCATCCTGGTATCCGATGATGCATAATAAATGTAAACCTTGCTCTCTTCGGTACACACCCACCCGTTTACAAAAAGTACATTGGAAACGTCGCCAACCCTTTCCTCACCGATCGGGCCCATAAAATGGCCACCCGGTTTTGCGATTACTTTTGTCGGGTCCTCCAGGCTGGTCATGAACATGTAAAGGGTGTAGCGCATGCCGGCGGCGCATCCCCTTACACCATGCGCCAGGTGCAGCCATCCTTTATCTGTCTTTATCGGTGCCGGCCCCTGTCCGTTCTTCAGTTCCTTGATGGTATGATAGATCCTTTCATCTATAATGGTCTCTTCGCCGATAAGAGCTTTTTCCATATTGTCACAAAGTGCCCATCCGATACCACCGCCTGTACCTGCATCGATGAAACCATCCTGCGGACGGGTATAGAGGGCGTATTTCCCGTTTACAAATTCAGGGTGAAGAACCACATTTCGCTGCTGCTCGCCCTTGTGTTTCAGATCAGGAAGCCGCTCCCAGGTTTCCAGGTCTTTTGTCCTTACGATCCCTGCCTGGGCATTGGCTGCGGAAGTATCGGAAGCCGGAGCTTTTTTATCTTTCCGCTCCACGCAGAAGATCCCGTAGATCCAGCCATCCTCGTGCTGTGTAAGGCGCATGTCGTAAACGTTCACATCAGGAACCTTGGTTTGCGGAAGAGCAATGGGGTAGTCCCGGAATCTCCAGTTGTCTATACCGTTCTTGCTTTCTGCCACGGCGAAAAATGATTTCCTGTCGTTGCCTTCAACCCTCACCACCATGTGGAATTTCCCATCGAGCATAATGGCACCTGAGTTCAGTGTGGCGTTTACCCCGATGCGCTCCATCAGGTGGGGGTTCGTTTCATAGTTCAGGTCATACCTCCAGATCAGCGGGGCATGTGCAGCGGTTAAAACAGGTCTTTTATAACGGAAAAATATCCCGTTGCCCGGTTTTACCTTTTTATTCTTCTTTGTGATAAGCTTTTCATGCTCTTTCTTAAGTGCTTCAAGCCTTTTGTTGAATTCTTTCTTTTTCATATCTGGTTGTTACTTGGTTAGTCTGCAAACGAAAATGCAAGATAATCAGAATATGTTTATGTTTTTTCCATCAAACCTGGTCAGAATGGTCCTCCACCTGTCCTTATCTTGCTGATCCGGCACCCTGAACTCATTCTGAAAATTCCTTGCACCATGTTGTTCAGCTTTTCGAAGCCCCATGGAATGGTAGGGGAGAATATGCACTTCATCAATATTCTTAATACTGCGGGAGAGTCTGGCAATGGCCTCAAAATGATCTTCCCTGTCGTTCAGTCCCGGGACCAAAGGGCAGCGCAGAATTATTTTAGCACCGGCTTCATTCAGTTTTTGAAGGTTTTCGAGGATCAGTTTGTTGCCGGTCCCTGTAAAATCCATATGTTTCGCGGGCTCGCTTTCCTTGTAATCATAAAGAAAGATGTCGGTGAAGGGAAGAAGTTCCGTATAGTGTTTCCATGGAGCATTCCCGGTGGTATCCAGGCAGGTGTGAAGGCCATGTGATTTTGCACTTTTGAGCAGTTCCTTTGTAAAGCGGAACTGGACCATGGGTTCTCCACCGGATATCGTAATGCCACCGCCCGAATTCATGTAATATGCCTTATCTTTCAGGAGAATGGCCACCACCTCTTCCACTTCCATGACATCGCCTGTCCTGGCAAGGGCCCCCGATGGGCAAACCACTGTACAATCCCAGTTCCTGGCACATTTTGTAAAATCAATATGGTGTTTGCCGTCGATGATGAAGTGGGCCCCGGGTCTGCAAACCCTAACACACTCCAGGCAGTTTTTGCATTTATCAGGGAAGAAGCGAAGGGCAGGCCGGGCATCGATCGATTCCTCATTGTGGCACCACAGGCAGTTCAGTGAACATCCTTTCAGAAAGACTGTTGTGCGGATTCCAGGCCCGTCATTCAGGCTGTTGCGTTGTATGTCGAATACCGTTCCTTTCATCAGTAAAGCGTCCTGTTGAGGATTTCCAGCTGAATGTCTCGGTCGAGCTCCACAAACCTTGCGCTGAAGCCACCAACACGGACCAGCAGGTTGGGGTATTCTTCAGGGTGTATCATCGCCTGTTCAAGATCACCTTTGTTCACTGCTGTTATCATGAGCTGCGCTCCCCCGATTGCGAAATAGGTATCGATCAGGGCGATGGTCTGATTCCTGTATTTGTTAAGCATTTCCCTGGAAAGTTTAAAATTCTGAGAAGCCCCTGCATGGATATCCGTGGCCGGCTTTGCAATTGAATTCAGAAGGGCCGTTGCACCCTGCTTGTCCATTCCCATCTGCGGAGTGTTGCCGTTTGCAAGTGAAGTAAAGGCAAGGCGACCGTCGGCAGAAGCTGTTGTAAATTTTCCAAATATGGTATTGGCTGAATTGTTGATGTTTACAACAAGGTAACTGTCAAGCCCGACTTTTTTCGCTTCGGCTTTCGTGGCGAGGCATGCATGTTCATGAACCTTAATGAGCATGTCATCTGCTTCATCCAGGTCGTTCCCGTATTTTGGCTGGTCGAGCAGGAGTTTACGGATATACCCGTATCCTTCAAAATTAGCGTCCAACGCCTCGGTGAGCTCCCGGAGTGTGAATTTTTTTTGTTCAAAAACCAGCTTCCTGATCGCAAGCAGCGCATCGGCAGTGTTTGTATTTCCGTAGGTTTCAAGTGTACCCCCGAGGTGCAGTAATCCGCCATCGAATAAAGCTTTACCCCTTTTTATGCAATCCTCGAACAGGATACTGAAATAGAGAAAAGGGGCTGCATTTCCGGCAACTTCATATTCGGTCTTCTCCTGCACCGCCAGGGCATGGATATAGGCTTCAAGGTTGATCGTATAGGCTTTCCAGAGCTCATCAAAGGACCGGATCTTCATCCTGTTGGCCTCGGGAACACCAAGAATTCTTCCACCGATGGTATCTTTGCCTTCATGCAAAGTAACTTCCAGTGCCTTGGCAAGGTTGATCACACCGCTGGGTGTGCCGAAACTTTTTCCATAAAGGATGTATTCACCACAACCAAAGGGGATGCAGTCATTGGCAGTCTCTTCATCGATCCCGAAGGCCCTTGCCGCTGAAGGAACATTCACATCATCGTTGTAAAGCATAGGGTAGGGATTACCCCTGGAAATGATGTCAAAGGCCCTTTCTTTCAATCGGGAATCCATCCCTGTATGCATTCTGAGGGTAAGCTGGGGAAGGACATCGGCGCTTATCCCCACAGAATCAAGGATTACCAGTGCAAGTTCATCGGCCTCCTTAGGGTGTTTCCTTCCTTTTCCCCCGATGATCACCCGTCCGTCGTAAATGATCTTGCGGTAATTGACCAGTTTCCAGAGTTGAACGAAAAATGTAAGAGCTTTTTCGCGGCTTATGTTGCCTGATTCAATGTCGTGTTTGTAAAGTAAGGACAGGTAATCGTCCATCCGACCAAGGTTGTTGGATCCAGAGGAGATCCAGTAAAGATGCACGAGTTGCATGCCCTCAAAAAGAGTTTTCGGGGCAGCGTTTTGGAGCTTCGAGAGTGCGTCGGCCAGCCTCCGGAGATTGATGCTTTGCTCAAGATTCCTGGCTCTTCCCAGCAGGTCGCGCACTTCCCGCTCATAAAAGAGGATCAGCTTCCTGAGCGAAGCCAGCGCACTCAGCATACCATTATATAATTCTGTACTTTCCGGCTGCTTTTCCATATACTCCCTGATCTCTTTCTCGAGTCCGGGGATTCCTTTTTGTATCAATGGAGTAAAATTCATCTGGGAGCCCGACATCCGGAGCAGGGGGAATCCGATACCCGGCTCACCCGTCCAGTTATCGGAAGGAAGGAGGGCGGCAACTTCATCGGGATAGCTCAGGCGGGTTTGCTGACCGGTATCATGGTCTTTCCAGAACTTCTCGGCTTCCTCCACCATCTCAACCAGAACAGGATCTGCAAGACTGCTTTTCAGCTCATTGAACTTATCATGGTTGGCAACATAGGCAAAGCCACCCCTGTCGGATGCCGGTTGAGGTGTAAAAACAAGAGGCGGGTGATGAAATCTTCCTGTAAGGATATCGTCCTCTTCAGGTGGCAGGAACATCGCCGGAACCTGGTGTTCCAGGATGGCAGCTTCACGCCCAATAATATCATGATCTGAAAATGACTGGTAGATCTTTGTGAATTCGATTACCCACGCAGCCTGATCTTCAGGACTCATTTTCCAATAGCTTTTCATTATAATAGCCTGAAAGAAGTAATAAATAACGCTTTTCTTATAATCTTTTTTCTAAAATAATTTCTTTGCCCACTTTTTGCTTCCCTGCGAAGCTTTGCGTTAAAACTCTGTTGTTTCAAACCATTCTCCCTGTTTCCTGCACTTAGGTCTCAATCTTCCAGCTTATCCCACCAGGTCTTCTTCATGATAATGAATATCAGTGCCGCAATACCAAAGGTGATCAGCAGCGGGGTCTTTAATTTTATGACCAGGAAAATAGGGAGAGCCACCAGGGCTGTCTGACCAATTGTTCCAAGAACAATGTTTAGCATATCCATTCCAAAACGCTTGTTGGGCACAAAGGAGCTGTCCTCTGCCATCACCTGCTCGCGGATCGGTTTCCAGAAGCCCCATGGACGGACGTTTTTATAAAATGCAACAAGCACTTCATTTTCTGTTGGCTTATGCAGGAAGGTTCCCAGGATGCAACCCAGGGCCGACAGTGCCAGGATAACGGGGAAGAAGTATAGGATCCTTATATCAGGCGCCTGGTCCGGGAAGATCTGCGCCAGCATATCAAAGCCAAGAGCAGTGCTTATGTAAGGCATTAATCCCGCA
>CAYSAH010000286.1:5247-5635 GCA_964428945.1 uncultured Bacteroidaceae bacterium
TATCCCAATGAACATTCCCCAGAAATACCCGTAGGAATTGAATCTCCACCAGTACCATTTCAGGATGTTCGATGCCATGTAAGAACCCCAGAGGGCCGATACAAGGATCTGCAACACCTGGTTCACGTTTTTGGCAAAGAAACCCAGTACAATGCTCACCAGCACGGTTATTATCCCTGCCGTGTAGTTCGTGAGTTTTATTTCCTTGTTGGAAGCATCAGGCTTCATATACTTCAGATAGATATCATTGGTAATATAGGCCTGGGCAGCATTCAGGGTACCAGCAAAGGTCGACATGAACGCGGCCAGAAGCCCGGCGAGCAGGAGCCCGAGCAGTCCAACAGGTACAAATTCCGCTATGGCTGAGGGAAGGATCTGTTCGAAGTCG
>CAYSAH010000287.1:0-5622 GCA_964428945.1 uncultured Bacteroidaceae bacterium
TCCAGGTGACAAATTTTCCTGACTTCTTAAGGCTTTCTTCCTGACTCTCTGTGAACAAAGGAGCCATTATCTTTCCACACTCCTCTATTGAAATAAAAGTGCCAAAAAACTTCATTACAGTTGCCATAATTTTCATTGAGACAGGAATTATATTGAGCTGGTTACTCCATACCGTTTTTGATATCTCAAAACCAATGAAGGATACCTTTGGAGTATTAACACCTTTATACAGTTCATGCAACTTAACCAGAAACATTCTTTTGGCAACCATGGCCTGATGAATCGCCGGTTCAAAACTCCAGCCATTTTTCATCTGGATGTCGTCCCAGTTTACTTTTCCGCCACGGGTTACATTGAATATCACTCTCCCGCCTTTTTGCGAATTTTCCAGGAGGTTCAACAGATTTAACGTCAGCATGAACTGAGATAAATAGTTTACCTGGAAATGTGAATCCATTCCATCTTCAGTTTCTACCCTTTTTGCTGCATAACCCAAACCTGCATTAATGAAGATGCAATCCAGGTATTTGTGTTTACTTTTGATCTCGCTTATTGCATTCCTGACATCCCTGAGCCTTGTAAGATCACATAAAACAAATGACAATTTTTTATTCATAGTAAAGCTCTCAAGCTCTCTGATCGTGGCTTCACCAAGTTCTTTTGATCGGCCCAGCAGGATGATTTCATGTTTTTGGTTATCAATTCCTGCCAATACTTTGGCCACTCCTTTCCCCATTCCATTCGTACCGCCGGTTACTAATACTTTCATCTCTATTCCTCTTTTAATTCATTCAATTTACGGATATTATAACTATCCGCATGGTCGTTTGCATTTAAAATCACTTCTTATTCTTGTCTCATAAATCGGGCAGGCAGTTGAAGTACATTTCATCCTGCCCTGGAGAATCCTTACACCCCATGGGATGTACCCGGCACACATAAGCAAGGCACCAATACTGCTAATGAGCTCAATATCCGGATTGTTCAGCAATAATAGCCCGGAAATAATGCATACGGTTTGCCACCTGCTGATGAATTGCTCCTTAAACAGTCCCAATGTCTGTATGGATGCCCCGACAGGTAATAATGGCAGCAGCCAGACCACCCAGAGCAACCCGGCTTTGTTTACGAGAACGCTCAGAAAAGGAACGAACTCCTGAAATTCGGCTTCAGGCAGAGTGTCGAACGCAGACAGGACAAGGCATAAGGCCCCTTTGTCCACAGCCAGAATGAATGCTCCAAATAAAGCGATAATACCACCCCAAAATCCAAGCTTCTTGCCATTACCCTGTAATACGTTCATGATGCTGATCATCGCTATCATGATTAACGGCACAGTAAACATTACTATCAAATGACCTAAGTGATAAACAGGTTGTTTGTGAAATCTTCCAACCAGTTGTTCAACATTTTGAAGTGGCTCGAAACTAAGGAGATTGGGGTGCATTAAGAACCCTATAAGCAGCATTACAGGGAATGCGATGAGAGAAATGGCAAACCCCTTTTTCTTAATTGTTTCAATTTTCATGACTTTACTGATTGAATTTATTGCCGGTAATTTACTCCGGAATGCGAATTATAAGATTTGTTGATTTTCAAAAATTGACCCCAATATATAAATTGGGTTCAAAGAGGAAATATTTACTCCATTTGCTCTCTTTTTCCTCAAAATCCTGAGGACCGTCGCTGTCAATTGGCCAGTAATTGCAGTGAACCTGAGGCTCGAGATACATTCTGTTTTTTAACAAGCGTATATGGTAGCCAAGATGATAAGAAGTATATAGTTTAAAGCCGCTACCTGTGTGTTCATTATTTTCGTCCAGATATGTTTTCCATAACGGGTAAATTTCTGCTGCTGCGAATAATCCTTTCCACAGAATACGCTGATAAGTAACACCTATGCCCCTTTCCTGAAGTTTACCCGGGTAGAATTCGCTTTCATCCTGAAAAAGCGGATCCCATAATTGTATGCCCATGGGTGCGAATAGCTTCCAGGTGGCCACTTTGATCCCAATTTTGTCTTTAGGAGTCAGTTTATATCCAAAATGAAACTCGTAATGGTGTGTATTTTTTAGTTCCGGACCAAAATTGAGGAACGTCAGATATGTAGTGCTTACTGAGAATTTGAAGTCAGGAGCTGTGTCCTTATTAGTACCTCTTGCTGGTTTGGCGGTGGTCTGACTGAATGCCACTGTTGCGAACAAGGCAATCATTAATGTTGTTGAAATTAGCTTTTTCATGATTATAATTATGAATTATTAGTTTACTAATCTCAGTATAATCCTACTTATCATTAGCCGGGTTAACTGATATCAGTTTTATGTTTAAATCCCTTATGAAATTCAGGATGCCATGTAAATGAGCCTCGTCCTTTATAATTCCTGAAAGGATGGTATTACCTTCTTCATAACTGATTTTCATGCCATCAAAGCTCTTCTTCCACTGCTTATCAAGATGTCCCTGAATTATTATTCTGATTTTACCTTTCATATTCCCATTGCTTAAGCTCTCAACAAAGGTCGGGGACGCCCGGATAAAAAAAATCACCCTGGCGGGTGATTTAGGCGGGTGATTTTTATTTGAAAGAGATGTGAGGTCCTATAATAATCCCAATTCCTTTGCTTTGATAACGGCGCCAGTGCGGCTGTCTACGTCAAGTTTCAGAAAGATGTTTTTCAGGTGTGTTTTTATGGTATTAATGGAAACAAACATTCTGTCAGCAATGTCCTGGTTCACAAGGTTTTCAGCTATAAGTTTCAGTGTGGTCAGTTCGCGGGTGCTTAAGACTACCTGCAAGTTTTTAGAACGCTTCTTCTTTGCTTCAACAGCCTGCCTGAGCTTTTGAATAAATCTATCAGGAATTCCGGCTTTGCCGGCAGTTTGTATTCTATATACCTCCTCCAATAAGTCATTGGTATAATTCAGGTCAAACAGAAAAAATATCAGGAGATCTTCATCTGCTGCATATTCCATTGCTTCAATCAAGCTGCTGACAGCTTTCTGCCGTTCACCTGTCATACTATACATGACAGCATATGAGATTTTTAAATAAACCAATGATTCAATTCTATTATCTGATAGAGCAAGAGAATATAATTCTGAAAGCATTGCTTCTGCTTCACTGTACTGATTTTGAGCTAGCAACAACCTGACATAATTGATATAGGAGAATTCCTCTTTATAGCTTATCTTTTGATTCAATCCTAAGCCGCTCTCCTTTACAAATTCAATGGCATTGTCAATCTGATCTGAATCAATGAATATTCTTATCCTCCAACCCACATAAGTATCAGTAACATGATGAGAGCCTTTGAATTGTTTCAATGTTTCCTGCAGCTCATTTAATCTGGCTATGGCTCCCGGTTTGTCGTCACGTGCATATAAAACATAGGAAGAAGCCAGTAATACCTTGATTCTATGACCTATATTTTTCTCATTCTTACTTAAGTTATACGCCGTTTTTACATTCTCCAGCGCTGAATCAAGGTCGGTCCAGATACATTGTATAACTGCCATCATAGTAATCAACCCGGTATAAGTCCATTCTGCTTTTGCTATTTCCGAATACCCGCTTTCTTTCATGAATTTCAAAAGTTCAGAACAATGCTTATAAGCTGCCTTGTAATGGCCGTGCCTCATTTCATTATAGGCTATTTCATACGCAATCTCAGATATAAGGTATAGATTGTTGGATTTCTTACTATACTCCAGTGATTTTTGAAATGTTTTTGCCACTTCTTTCAGGTTTCCTTTTGACATTTCTGCCATCCCGACAGAATGCCAAATCCAGCCCAACCATAATGAATCTTCATCCGAGAGGAATTTCAGGGCTGTTCGGGCATAATCCAATACCTTCTCTGAAGACATTGTGAACGTATGCAAATAAGCAGATGCAACAGCTATCTTGCTTAACAGTTTATTGTTGGAATTTACATCATCTTCCGATGAATGAGGATCATTAATAATCTCTTTGGTTCTATTTTCGGCGCTGGTTAAAAATGGTTCTGCTTTCTGAACCTGACCAGTGGTGATGAGTATCCATGAAAAATATAAACACAAGGTTGGATTCTTTTTAACCAGATGATCAGGGATTAAATCACAATATTTCAAAATAGAAGTGTGCATTCCGTTTTCCCACATGCTCTCCACTATCTCTCCAAGTATCTGAATACTCTTTTCGTAATTTTTAATTACCAAAGCATGCTTTAACGCAAATTCAAACATGCCGTTCTGCTCAAACCAATCACAGGCTTTATTAAGCAACTTTTCCGGCCGCGAATCAGATTTAAGCAATAGTCTTTGTTTTAATAAATCTGCAAAGAGATGATGATATCTGTACCAGGTCCTTTCTTTATTTAAAGGGATAACAAACATATTACTCCGTTCCAGAGTTTCAAGAATTAACTGGCTGTCATTTCTTTTCAGAACAGCATTGCATAAAGGAGCAGACATCTGCTCGAGTATTGAAGTCTGCAGCAGGAATTCCTTGATTTCATCCGTTTGTGTCTTTAACACCTCTTCCATCAGATAATCCATGATGTACCGATTATCTCCCTTTAAGTCCTTGATGAATCCGGAAATATCTTCGCGGCCCTGCATTGACAGGGCTGTCAGCTGCAGGCCTGCTATCCAGCCTTCGGTTTTGGATTCCAGAGAGTAAACGTCATCAACAGACAGGCCTAATTTCAGTCTTTTGTTGAACAATATGGAAATATCATTGGCTGAAAAACTAAGGTCTGATGAACGTAACTCAACCAGCTGATGCTGACTCCTTAGCTTTGAAACAGCCAGAGCCGGGTCGGAACGGGTCAGGATTACAATATGAATATTACCGGGGATATGATCTAATAAGTAGGTTACCAGTTTTAATACCTCGCTGCTGGTGATCATATGAAAATCGTCGAGTACCAGTACAATGTTTTGATTGATGTTGAGTACTTCGTTGATTAACAGGCTGGTAATTGATTCGACAGATGGTGATGCGGGTGAGTTTAAAAGTCGCAGGGCACTTTGTCCGATTTCTTTATGAATACTTTGAATCCCTGAAATTATATAGCTTAAAAAAACTGCAGGGTCATTATCGCCATTGTCCAGGGAGAGCCATGCTGCAGGAATTTTGCTCTGACTGATCCAATCGCTTATCAGAGTTGTTTTGCCATAGCCGGCTGGAGCAGATACCAGTATCAGCTTTCTGCTCAGGCCGGAGTTCAGTTTTTCAAATAGTTCCGATCGGTGAACTACATTATTTCCGGCAGGAGGAATATGCAGTTTTGTCAAAAGCATGCGTGAAATTAAGAAATTTATTTATCACACAAATGTTTTTTCTTAATGAAAATCAGCAATTTGTAGATATTTTAATGTCCCAGATGGACTGACCTTAAATTGATACAGGTGATTTCTGTGTGCCCCCTTAGATAAGTATTCAGAAATGTCGGTAAACCTAGTAAATAGACATCACCCTTGAGGGTGATTCGGGCGGGTGATTTCAATAGAGCTTTTGGACGACTCAAATTTAGCCAAACTAAAATATTTGTCTTTTTTGTCGATTACATAATACATATTTGTTATATATTTGCTGTATTAATTCGACATATTTATGGAAAGCTTACTGGAATTTCAGGA
>CAYSAH010000288.1:0-5575 GCA_964428945.1 uncultured Bacteroidaceae bacterium
ATAGACTGAATAAGCTTTTTATTCTTCTCATCAATATTCTCATCGTCAAAGAACAAGCTTGTTCCATTCCTGAATTTTTCAATCAGGTTAATTCTCATTAACAGAAGGTTGCGGACCTTTTTCCGCAGGATATCGATATTAAAAGGCTTGAAAATATAATCATCGGCTCCCAATTCAAGGCCCTCCAGATGCTTTTCCTGGGAATATCTTGCAGTAAGTAAAACAATAGGCAGGTGGCTTGTCCTCTCATCGGACTTTATGCTCCTGCAAAGTTCCAATCCATCGATATTGGGCATCATTATATCGCTGATTATCAGATCCGGCAGATCGAAAAAAGCCTTTCTTAAACCCTCTTCTCCGTCTTTTGCCAAAATACACTTATATTCAGATGACAGCTCTTTGTCCAGAAATGATCTTAGGTCAGGGTCATCTTCAACAATAAGTAATTTGCTTCGGGGACCAGGCAATTTATCACCGATCTTCTTTTCTATTTCATCAATAAATGAATCTTGCTTCCTGTAAGTTTGTTCGGGCTTTTTTAATTCCTCCTGATGCTTCTCTTCCTCACCCATACGTATCGGCAATTTTACGATGAATTCAGCTCCCTCTCCCTCAGCAGAAATAACCTTGATCGTTCCCTGGTGCAATTCTGTCAACTCTTTCACCAGCGTTAACCCAATCCCGGTTCCCTCGAGTTTATTATTACCCTTTTTGGAAATGCTGTAAAATCTATCAAATATATGAGGCAGATGATTAGCAGGAATCCCAATACCATTATCTTTTACAATGATAAATATACTCTCAGTAGTATCTGATTCCACTGTTTTCCTTATAATCAGGCATACTTTTCCGCCACGGTCAGTATATTTCAAAGCATTCGAAAGAAGATTACTGATGACTTTTTCAATCTTATCGGCATCAAAAATCATAATTTGTGAATCGATCGCTGAATCAAATTCTAGTTTTATCTTCTTTAGCTTTGCATGCTCAAGGAACTGGCTCCATACATTATAACAATAATCGATAATGTTCCCTTTCGTCGGTTCAAGGAATAAACTACCGGCCTCAAGTTTCCTGTAGTCCATTAACTGGTTAACCATCTTCAGTAATTTATTTGTACTGGCCTGAATCAGGTTCAAATAATACTTCCTCTCTTCAGTTTTTAGATGTTCATCCTCCTTTTCCAATTTATCAAGCGGTGCTTTAATTAGAGTTAAAGGAGTCCTGAACTCGTGGGAGATGTTTGTAAAGAACCTCAATTTCATCAAGTTGGTCTCCCTGACATTTCTGACAGTTATTTTTTCTATACGCAATTCATTCTGAAGATTTGAGCGATAAAGAATGCTTCTCCTGAAAAGCAACAGTAGAATCACACCGGTAATGAAATAAAGAAGAAATGCGACCTTAGTTTTCCAATATGGAGGATTGATGCGGATTTTTAATGATGCTCCTGCTTCAGAAAGATCATTACCCTCAACAATTTTTACCCTGAACACATAATCCCCCGGAGACAGGTTCGTATAGTTAACAAAGCGCTTCTCACCGACCCTGTACCATTGCTTGTCGAAACCTTCCATCATATAAGCATACTCCACAGGTGCTACCTGGCTAAAATTAAGTGCAGTATACTCAAATCCAAGAACGGTCTGGTTATATTTCAGTTCGATTTCTTTCGCATCCAAAATTGAGACTTTTAATGGAGAGCCTGCATCGTTTACTTTTTGCGACTTATTAAAAATCTGAATATCTGTAATATATATTTTTGTAATTGGAGTATTATCACTTAAGGTATCAGGATGGAAGCGAATGAATCCGTCTGTACTCCCAAAATAAATAGCTCCTTCCGAGGTCCTGAATTTTGAACGCTCAATGAAATTCTTCACAGTAAGTTCTTGATTTACCCTGTAGAGTTCTTCACTTTTGGAATCTATATTGAATTTTGTAAGGCCCTGGTTGGAGGTGAACCACAAGTTACCTGAGCCATCTTCAAGGATACCTTTAATATTATCGGAGAGTCCATATTTCTCACTGTATCGTTCGAAAATGATTCTGTCATCCTCCCTCACTACTAAATCGAGGCCATGTGTGCTGCCGATCCAGATATTGTGCCGTGAATCCTCGTACAGGTCAAAAATATAATCTGAGCTAAGCGTATTACTGATTTCAATATTGCTTTTAAATGAATGAAGGACCGAATCGAACATGAATAGTCCAGTATATGTAGGGATCCAAATCCTGTGCTGACTGTCCTCAATCATGGTAACTGAATATGGAATAGCAATTAAGGATTCGTCAAACGGCCCAGGATATTCAGTGTCATAGTAAGTTTTTATTTTCGGGTTGTAGATCACCAAGCCTGCATCATAATGAGAGGCAAGCCACAAATTTCCTTGTGAATCGGCCCCCAAACCTTTTATATTCTTAGTATATCTTTCTCTTTTGTATTCAGGGATATTAGTCATAAGATCTCCGAATTTTCCATTTGAAATGTTATACCTAAAGAGTCCAAAACCCCATCCTCCCAAGTATAAAACATCCTTCTCAAAAAGACTTTTCTGGATACTCATTATCGTTGGAGAAATGATATCGCTAACAAGTAAATATCTGGAAAATTCACCTTTTCTTCTGTCAAACTTGTTTAAACCACCGTTCCCTGTGCCAATCCAGATCATTCCATTGTCATCTTCATAAAAACATGCTACTTTCGGATCGCTAAGACTGTTAGGGTCCAGTGGATTGGAAGTATAATATTCAATTGGTTGATTTTTTGATGAAAAGTAGCATGCCCCACCCTCTTCTGTTGAAATCCAAATATTTTTATTTGAATCCTCGAATATATTGATTATTACATTATTAGAGAGACTATTTTCCCTGATATTATCTTCCTGAAAGACAGTAAAATCTTTCGATATTGGGTTAAAAAGATTAAGTCCGTTATTCTCGGTGCCAATCCATATATTTCCGTTACTGTCTTCGAAAATCACAGAGAAAACGTGACTACTGATGCTTGATGGGTCATTATCTTTGTGGGTAAACTGCTCCACAGAACAGTCCAACATATTGTATTTTATCAATCCCGACATACTCCCAATCCACATGTTTTGCTGTGAATCATAACACATTGCAAAACCCGATGTAAGCAGGTTCGAATATTTTTGCGGAAACCCGAAATCCGTTTTTTTAATATACCCTGTTTCCAGGTCAATAGTGAAGAGTCCGAAATTCGTCTGCACTATTATTTCATTTTCCTCAATCTGAAAAATATCCTGGATATCAACTATCTCGGAAAACTTTTGATCGGGAAAACAGATCCTGGAAAAATTATCTGATTCGAGATTGTACTTCGACAAGCCCTGGTGAGTTCCTATCCATGTATTGCCATTTGAATCGGTAAAAACAGTGCGTATGAAGTCCCCTGAAATTGTTTTTTCATCCTCCTTAACTTTTTTATACCGATAAAAGTTCTCACTTCTGAGATTATATCGTGCAAGTCCATAGTGACTTGTTCCGATCCAAAGATTACCATTTACATCTTCATTGAGACAAAGTATAAAATTATTGGGAAGTGAATTGGTATCATTCTGAATGTACTTAAAGGTTTTAAAGGTATAACCATCCCAACGATTTAAACCGTCGCTTGTTGCTATCCATATAAATCCTTTACTGTCTTCAAGTACCGCTGTGACTGAATTATTTGAAAGCCCGTCTTCCAGGTCAATTGTCTTGAAATTAATTGATTTCTTCTGGGAAAGCACAGGGTTTATAACTATCCCTCCCAGGCAGATTGCAAATAAAATAGTTAAAATGTATTTATATCTCATTTTATTGAACTTTTCCAGGTTCTCCTGTTCCCGATACGTAAGTTTTCATATACTTTTATCAGGATTAAAAATTGAGCAATCTAAGTCCGGATTTTTTGGTTCTTTATATGATGTTTTTGCCTATAAACATTAGTTAAAGAGCAATAAATTATAGTTAATGATACCTGCAAAACTAATCAATAATTTCATATCAATTAAGTGGAAAAAAGTATACACTATCAAGGAACCCGTTTAGAAACTAAAATATCTTTTTTTTGAACAAAGAGAGGCTGAATTTAAGGTTATTTGCTATTGCAACACCAATAATAGTGCAGAATCTGGTGGTTTATATGCAACTGCAGGTTGACATGGCTTTGCTTGGACATTACAACACCCAGTTTCTTTCTGCTGTTGGTAATGTATTGTTCCCTTTTTCAATTATCGTCTCTTTTCTTACAGCACTGAGTACTGGTGCCTCAATCATGATCGCCCACAGCATTGGAGCAAAGTCTTTTAACAGTGCTCGGAGATATTCCGAAGTCTCTTTTTTCTATAATGTAGCAATGGCGATCCCATTCTTTTTTGTTCTTCTTAAGTGGGCAAATACACTGATGGGATGGATGGGCACTTCGGAAGATATAAACAATTATGCCACTCAGTATATGAGGGCACTGTCCTTTTCAATTCTATTTTTGGGTATTGAGCTTTCAATTGTCTCTATTCTGCAAGGTGTAGGAAAAACCAGGGCGATCATGTATTCAGCCTTAATCAGGACTGTTACTAATGTCTTTTTTGACTGGGTTCTGATCTATGGAAAAATTGGCTTCCCTGAACTGGGTATAAAGGGTGCAGCCATTGCAACTTCTATATCGAGTTTTGCAGGTATGATATACCTGGTAATAGCTTATGCACATACCAGAAAGATGCCATATAAGCCGACCCTGAAAGGTATTTTTAATCCAAGGTGGAGTATTCAGAAGCGCAACGTAGGAGTTGGTCTGCCTTCCGGTTTCGAAGCGATCATGTGGTCCTTCGGACAGATCATAATTATCCGTATGATAAATGAGTTGGATGTTTATGCTGCTGGTATTTATGTACTTATAACAAGAATACAGGCAGTGACGTTTTTTGTATACCTCGGGATTGCAAAAGCAACCATGACACTTGTTGGGCAGGTAAGCGGCAGTGGTGACAAAGAACTTGTAAGTAAGATCGGCTTAATGAGTTTACGCTACGCATTGATCCTATGTGTCATAGCTTCCACATTTTTTATAACTATACCGAAAAGCATATTGTCAATGTTCACCAATGAAAGGGATCTGATCATTGGTGCGGCACCTATGCTAACCATCATCGCCATTACGATTTTTCCAGTATCAATAAATGTTGTGATTGGAAATGCCATCAGAGGTCTAAAGGATACCCGGTGGATGTTTTATACCCAATCCTTTGGCACAACTTTTACCATTGCATTTTCAGCTTTAATGCTATTTGTGTTCCATTACGACCTGAAAGGTATTTTCTATACTGTCCTCCTGGATGAGACCATCCGCGCTACTCTAAATTTCCGACGCTTCTTGTCTTTAAATAAAACGTTGCAACGAGTCTGATCTGATCATAGATCAACCATGCTTATTGCATATACCATGATCCCAGTTCTCTCGTTCGCTGAAATCAGATCGATCGATACAATTTCCTTTGATCGGTAGGGATTTTTCCAGGTATATTTAAAAATATTTAAATGAAAGCCCATTTCTGCAACCCTTTCATTTATG
>CAYSAH010000289.1:0-5533 GCA_964428945.1 uncultured Bacteroidaceae bacterium
TATACAGCCAGGAGGGAATCAAGGTCCGGAACTCATACGATAAAATATCGTTTAAAGCCTTTGTTAATGAGATAGAACAGGAATCCGGGTACAGGTTTTATTATGATCCTCTGATGGCAGATTCCCTGTCGCTCAAAAATATAAAGTCCGGAACCACCCTGGAAAACGTGCTAAAATCAGCCTTTCAGGGAAGTACAATTAATTATTATTTGGATGGAAATGATATTTATCTCTTTTCAGGTAGTCCTTTAATTACGGAATTACCTCAATTTGAAGATCATTCCGTGAAAATAAATGTGATCTCTCCTGAAGCACAAAAAGAAGGGGACCAGAAATATATCCAGACCCTGAACATCTCAAGAGACAATGTTATTACGGTAGGAAATGCCCAAAAAGCGGTGAAGGGAAGAAAATGCAAGGTAAGCGGTACCGTTAGCAGCCTGAGCAATGGAGAGGCACTTGTCGGAGCTACAATATACATCAGGGAACTTTCATTGGGAACGATAAGTGATGTAAACGGGGTATTTAACATTGAAGTTCCTGCAGGTCAGTATACACTGCTTGTGAACCATATGTCGATGAAGGAGATCGAACATGGTTTAAAGGTGCTCTCAGATGGTAAATTAAACATTGCACTCGAGGATGCCCTCATTGAACTTCAGGAGATAACTGTAATTGACAAGAGGAGAGGCAATGTAAACGGCATGCTGATGGGTTTTGAAAGGATAAGCACAAAATCCATGAAGGAAATTCCTGTTGTGATGGGAGAGAAGGACCTTTTGAAGGTGGCACAGATGCTGCCGGGCGTCCAGAATGTTGGTGAAGGTTCAAGTGGTTTCAATGTCAGGGGAGGATCGGCCGATCAGAATATGTTTTATATAAACAATATTTCGATCTATAATACGTCTCATTTGTTTGGTTTTTTTACGGCTTTCAGTCCTGACATTATAAGTGACTTTTCCCTTTACAAAAATAATGTTCCGGCAAAATACGGGGGAAGGATCGCTTCCATTTTTGAGATCAATACCAGGGAAGGCAATAAGGAACATTTCTTTGCCCAGGGAGGAATCAGTCCAATAACGGGACATTTTTCAATTGAAGGCCCAATAATAAAGGAAAAGGTCACTTATGTTGCAAGTTTCAGAAGCACCTATTCCGACTGGATCTTAAACAGGGTGAATGACAATGACCTGAAAAACAGTGATGCTTCTTTCTATGACGGTACAATTGGTATCAACGCTGAATTGAATCCCAACAACCAGGTCAAATTCTTTTTCTACCAGAGCGCTGATAAATTTTCATTATCAACCAGGAATATATACAATTATTCAAATACAGGTGGATCATTTGGCTGGAAACATAAATTCTCACCAGCCTTTTCCTCCGAATTTTCGCTGGCAAGCAGCCTTTACCAGTTTGAGAATATTGACCGGAACAACATAACTGAGGCTTATACGCAGGACTATTCCATAAAACACACTGAAGCCAGGGCTGATTTTGTATTCCTTGCCTTTGAAAGTCACAGGATCGAATTTGGATTGAACAGCGTTTTGTATGACCTTAACAGGGGAGATGTAGTGCCTTACGGGGAAGCATCAAAACGAGTCCCGATTGACCTTGGATCTGAACAGGGCCTTGAAAATTCCTTATTCATTTCCGATGAGTTCACACTTTTCCCCAGGATGAATCTGCTCCTCGGATTGCGCTATAGTTACTATACCTACCTGGGACCGGCCAGTGTGGTAAAGTATGAAGCAGGACTTCCAATGAACAAATTTACGGCACTGGAAACAGAGAATTTTCTGCCGTGGGAGATAGTAAAACCTTATTCAGGGATCGAACCCAGGGCCGCCCTTAACTTCGGGATCGGGCAGAACAGTTCAGTAAAGGCTTCCTACAACAGGTTGCAGCAATATATATTCCTGCTTAGCAATACAATTGCATTGTCTCCAACAGACCAGTGGAAATTAACTGACTACCATATAACCCCTCCTGTATCCGACCAGGTTTCACTTGGGCTTTATCACGATTTCCCTGATGAGGGGATCAACATTTCCCTGGAGGGCTATAAAAAGTGGATAAACAACGTTGTTGAATATAAGGATGGTGTTGATTTTATATCCGGGGAGCCCATTGAAACCCAGATACTGCAAGGTATACAGGATGCCTGGGGAGTAGAATTCATGTTGAAGAAGAATACAAATAATCTGACCGGATGGATATCCTACACCTATTCAAGGTCTTCAATTCTGGTAGATGGTGCCTTTGATGAGCTGAGGATCAATGGTGGATTGCCCTATCCCTCGAATTATGACCGGCCCCACAGCTTCAACCTGGTATCAAATTACCGCATAAGCCGGAGGCTAAGTTTTTCATCGAATGTAGTTTATACAACAGGCCGGCCCGTTACCCTCCCCATAGCAGTTTACTTTTCCGAGGGTCAGCAGTACCTGTACTATTCGACACGTAACAAATACAGGATCCCGGATTATTTCAGGATCGACCTTTCCGTTAACCTGGAGGGAAACCTGAAATTCAAGAAAATTGCCCATAGTTTCTGGATGCTGAATGTTTATAATGCAACGGGAAGAAATAATGCGTATTCTGTTTTCTATGAAGCAAAGAACGGAAGAATTGAAGGGTATAAACTTTCCATTTTTGCACAACCGATCATTACACTTTCATGGAATTTCAAGTTCGGAAATTATAACAGCGATTAGAATAGGTTGAGGCATATGAGCTTTTTGAAAAATATTGTGTACCGGATGAAGGGACTTCAAGAGGGAACAGGGATTAAAATTTACCTTCTTTTGCTGCTGCTTATAATTTTCACAGGCTGCGTTGAGCCCTATGAAACGGAATTTGACGAAAAGACAGATTTGATATCCATTGAAGGAAGTATAATTAAAGGAGAAAATGTTCAATCCCTGCTTATCTCAAAAACGACTTCCCTGGTATATCCCCAGTTTGAACCTGTAAGGAAATGCGATGTAAGGCTGATTGATGACCTGGATAATGAATATGTTTATAAGGAGAGCTTCGACGGTAAGTATTCAATCTCCATTCCTGATGAGGAACTCGTATTCGGAAGAAAATATAAAATTAAGATCACTACTTCCATGGGTGATATTTATGAGTCGGCATATGAGGAATTAAACAGTGGGGTGGAAGTTGATACGGTTTACTATAGAATTGAGGAAAAAATTGAAAACACAAGCGGCGAACTGAGTACCGGGCTTCAGTTTTACATTGACCTGAAAGCTGCAGATACCATTTCAAGGTATTACAGGTGGAAGCTGGAAGAAACATATGAATACAACAGCGAGGCTCCCATTTCATACTATTTCCTGGATGCAAGCCTTGATCCTATAGAACCAAATAACAGCTACGATCTTTACACCTGCTGGAAGACAGATAATATTCCTTACCTCTTCCTTTCCAGCACGGTAAACCTGGTACTGAATGAAAAGAAGCAAATTCCTCTAAACTATGTATCCACGATCTCTGACAGGCTGAAGATAAAGTACAGCATATTGGTTAAGCAATACACACTGAATGAGGGAGCATATGATTACTGGCAGAAGAAAAAGATAACAACCCAGGAGTCCGGCGGACTATACACACAGCAGCCCGGGCAACCAGTTACGAATATTAAAAATGTTAATGACAGCAGTGAGCAGGTACTTGGATATTTTTGGGTATCCCAACTCTCCCGGGAGAGGATAATTGTACCCAGGATTCCGGAACTGGAAGTAATAGGCTCCCATTGTGAGCTGGTGGAGTTCGATATTGTTGAGCACGGTGAAGGCCCGTTCCCAAGGTATATCTGGGAAGACCCTCTCAGGGATCTCATATTGACAGGTACTCCGACTTGCTTTATCTGTACATTGAAAGGCGGAACTACAAATAGACCCGCTTATTGGGATCAATAGGTACTGATGTGCTTTGGAGCGCCAGATTTGTGGAAATCCTGTTTCAGCCCGGGGATTTTGGCAATAAGGGGGAAACATGAGAGGACTGTATTAAGTGAGATTAATGGATAAGAAGGAAAATATTATATTTCATGGCATCGATCAGGGCAATATTGAAAGGTCGTTGATAATCGTACTTTTCCTTGCTTTTATTCCAGCCCTAAATTCATGCATTGAACCTTATGATCCTGGTATCGAAGAAGAAACTGATATGATAGCCATTGATGCAAGTTTGATCAAGGGACAGGATTTGCAAACTGTTGTTATTTCAGAAGTCTCTCCGCTGATCTATCCGCAGTACTTTACGGTGAAAGGTTGTGAAGTTATCGTGAAAGATGATCTTGACAACAGTTTTGTTTATAACGAGAACCAGGATGGCACCTATTCCCTGGCTATTCCCGATGAGCAATTGGTCCTTAACAGGAAGTATAAACTTGAAATAACAACGCCTTCAGGTGAGAAATACGAATCTGCTTTTGAAAAGCTTTATGGAGGAGCCCCGGTCGACACAATTTATTACGAGATACAGGAGAAATTTGACAAGTTTGAAGAGAAGAATTTACTTGGACTTCAGTTATATCTTGATATTAAGGCTCCTGATACGGTTTCTAGGTATTATCGCTGGAACCTCGCCGAAACCTATGAATACACCTCCGTGGCCCCGGTCTCATTCTATTTCACGGACGACGTCGATGTTCCAATTGTTTACCCGGCTGATAAAAACGAAGTATTCCGCTGCTGGAAGACAAATGACATTCAAAGCCTGTTCCTGTCGAATACTGTTAACCTGACGCTCAATGAAAAAAAGAGAATCCCACTGAATTATGTCACCACAGCTTCTGATAAACTGGAGATCAAATACAGCCTGTTCGTCAGGCAGTATACCCTGAATGAAGGGGCCTATTATTACTGGCTGGAGAACAAAAATGCAACACAGGAGTCGGGTGGATTATACACACAGCAACCTGGAAAACCCGTATCCAATATATTTAACGTGAATGACTCCACTGAGGAGATCCTTGGATATTTCTGGGTATCCCATTCGACAGACAAGCGGATCTTTATTCCCAGGATTAGCGAATTGCCGGTTATCGGTGACAAGTGTGAACTCGTTGTATATAATCCTGACGATCATAAGGGAACTCCAAGGTATATCTGGATCGACAGTGAGACAGGAATCTGGATGACCAGTACGAAATTTTGTATGAATTGTATTTTAAAAGGTGGAACTGTTATTAGACCAGACTTCTGGGAATAAAAAATTTTAGCAATGAACAGGATAAAGTCAATACTTTGGATATTAGCAATATTAAGCTTTTTGGTTAATAGCCTTGAATTAAAGGCCCGGGAGGTAAACGGATCTGGACCTGGTCAGGTTTCCCTGGGAGAGAATGTAAGGGTGTATTCCGACAGGTCAATGTATCTTGTAAATGAGAAGATTCATTTCACTGTTTTTTATGAGCAGGTGATAAAAATACCTGGTGTTGAGTTTAGTACGGTAATGTACCTGGAACTGATCAGGTGGAACGGAACAAAGATCGTGCAGCTGAAAGTGCCTATTC
>CAYSAH010000290.1:0-5493 GCA_964428945.1 uncultured Bacteroidaceae bacterium
CGAAGGGCGGTCCCTGAGCGGAGTCGAAGGGCGGTCCCTGAGCGGAGTCGAAGGGTACTTTTTACTTCTCTCCAATCTTCCTTCTTTCCACATTCCATTCTTTTTCCTATTTTTAATTCCTTATTAACAAACAAGCAACTAAACTATGACTAAGCGAAAGATCAACATGGGTATGGTGGGCGGTGGCCCCGGTTCGTTCATTGGAAGAATTCATTTCAATGGTGCTGTTCTCGATGGGCAGATCGAACTGGTGTGTGGGGCATTCAGCTCTGATCCATTAAAATCAAGGGAGACCGGGAAAGAATATTATCTTCCTGAGGACCGGGTTTATAGTTCCTACCAGAAGATGATCGAAAAGGAAAAGTCCTTGCCTCAAGGCCAGAGAATGGACTTTATCTGCATCGCAACTCCAAATCATGTTCATTTCGGACCGGCGAAAATGGCGCTCGAAAACGGATTTCACGTGGTAAGCGACAAGCCATTGACCTTTACAAGCGCCGAGGCAGAGGAATTGGTGCAGCTGGTAGAGAAAACGGGATTAATTTTTGCCGTAACGCATGCTTACACAGGCTATCCACTGGTAAAAGAAGCCAGGGAGATGATCCGGAAAGGTGAACTGGGAAAGATCAGGAAGGTCGTTTCTGAATATCCCCAGGGCTGGCTTACAAATCCCATTGAACGGGAAAACCAGACACAGGCCAGTTGGAGGACAGACCCCGGAAGGTCGGGAAAATCAGGCTGTATGGGTGATATTGGCACACATGCACTGAACCTAGCGGAATATGTTACCGACCTTAAAGTAACAGAATTGTGCGCTGATCTTTCTACCCTTGTGGAAGGACGTCCGCTGGACGATGATGGAAATGTTCTTGTTAGGTTCAATAACGGGGCCCGGGGTATCATTTATGCCAGCCAGATCTCAGCCGGTGAGGAGAATGGTCTTCGTATCCGGGTTTATGGGGAAAAAGGCGGCCTTGAATGGGTACAGGCGGAACCAAATCGTTTGGAAATAAAATGGATGGACCGCCCAATGGAAGTTAAAAAGCCGGGGAATGGATACCTGAGTAGGATTTCCCAATATAATACACGCATGCCTGCCGGCCACCCGGAAGGATTGATAGAGGCATTTGCCAATATATACAGGAACGTTGCAAGCTGCATTCAATGCCGCCTCGAAGGCCGTGAAGCCCCTCCTGAAGCCCTGGACTTTCCCGATGTGTATGATGGCTTAAGGGGAATGCAATTCATCGATAAGCTCATTGAGTCAAGTGACAGTGACAGGAAGTGGGTGAGGTTTTAACAGCCTGAACGACAGTATTACTGGGTGACAAACAAAGAGTTATTTTATTATATCTGCAAAACCTGCAAGGGTACAAATGCACCTTAAAAACCATCAATACTATCGTGATTTTTCAAAAATTGTACTCCGATACAAATCAATTTCCCTTTTAAATGTATAATAATCAGATAAATTCCAATATTCTGAAAAGTTTTTTATCCTGATATTAAGAAATTAATGAACTTTAGAAGGTTTTATTTGCTAAATATTACAGACTGACCCGAATCAATAGGCATATACCTGCAGGAAAATTCCTGTTTGCATTGATGATAGGGATCTTTATGCTTTCCTGCAATCATAAAGGTTCTCTTGTCAGTGATGCTAAAGTACTTTCCCATCTTTCTGATCTGTATACAACTGAAAATTACTTCAAGCTTAGGGATTACTTTGAAATCCACCATGAATTATTGTCGGAAAAGGACCAGTTGTATTACCGTTCTATAGTTAAAAATTCATTCAACGATCATAAAGCATCCAATGATGCTATAGAAAAGATCCTGAACAACTATGATGAAGACCTTACGGCTAAAGAGCGAATGGATTTGCATAAAACCAAATTCATGAACCATTACAATTTGTATGAATACAATGCCGCATTTTCAGAGTGCACATTACTGATCCACAATTACAAACCGATAATGGACTCAGTGAAGTTTGTGCAAATGCTCAACGATGAAAAAATTCTGGAAGCATTAAAAAATTCTCCAAAACAGGAAATTCATAAAATTGCAGACAGCTGGATAAAGATGACCAGGGACAAGCTTGATCTTCTGAATGTTTCACTGTTAATCAATAAGGACAGTCTTGATTTTCTGTTTGATACGGGATCCAGCTTTTCATTTATACAAAGAAGCAGTGCTGAAAGACTTAAGCTGGAGATCTTTGATGTTGATATTGAAGTTGAAGGAGCAACAGGGACCCCTGTTATTTGCGACCTGCTGTTGATACCCGAATTTAATCTGGGTAATGTTTCTGTGAGAAATGCCGTTTTCTGGGTTTTTGATGATAGTGACCTTACGCTGCCGGAATATGACTATTCGCTTAATGGTGCTATAGGATTTCCGATCAGCAGGGCGATGGATGAGATCCACCTGATCTTCGAAGACAGTATTTTCATACCCAGGATCCCTGTAAAATATTCTTTAAATAACCTCGCCATGGATGACCTGGATCCTGTGATTGCCATCGTTCAGGACCAGGATACACTCCCATACTATTTTGATACCGGAGCAGCCTTCAGTTCGCTTTACAAACCCTACTATGTTGCAAATTCATTGAGAATTGACAGTACCTATCACCAGCACACCTTCAGCATAGGAAGTTTAGGCGGAACCAAGGAATTCACATGTTATATAATTGATTCCCTTCAGCTCGAACTTGCAGGCAGATCAGCCTGGATATATGACATCGAAACCCATATGGATCCTATCTATAAGGATAATGAGAAAGTATATGGAAACCTTGGACAGGACTTCATTTTTCAGTTCAGCAAAATGATCATAAGTACAAAGCATTCTTCTGTATTGTTAGAATAATTCATATATCGAGGAATATTCATTACACCCATGGTAAGCATTATTTTCAGGGCTTTTTTTAACTTAGCAGCAATTAGGAAAATTAAACAACAGAGATGGGAAAGCTAATAATCAACAGTTTTGAAGAGTTTGAGAGTCATATCGGTGAGGTACTCGGTATATCAGGATGGCAGAAGATCACGCAGGAACAGATCAACCAGTTTGCAGATGCCACCCTGGATCACCAGTGGATCCACACTGATCCTGAAAGGGCAAAAAAAGAGAGTCCATTTGGAACTACTATCGCACATGGCTACCTGAGCGTATCCATCCTTGCATACCACTGGGAACAGATCGTCGAAGTGAACAATATCACCATGCTTGTAAATTACGGGATGGAGAAATTAAAATTTATCCAGGCGGTCCTGGTCGACAGCGAGGTAAGGATCGTGGCTAAATTGAAATCCATCAAAGATTTACGGGGAATATCAAAGGCTGAAATTGATGTCACGATGGAAATTAAGGACAGTAAGAAGCCCGCATTCGAGGCGACAGTAATTTTTGTCTATCATTTTAAGAAACCACAGTGAATGTGAGGAATAATTCACTATAAAATTAATCCAAAAACCAAAAACTATGCGACCGGTAACATTATTTACGGGACAATGGGCTGACCTGCCTCTTGAGACCTTATGTAAAAAAGCAAAAGAATTCGGATACGACGGACTTGAGCTTGCCTGCTGGGGGGATCATATGGAGATCGATAAGGCAACGGATGCATACTGCAAGGAAAAACTTGCATTATTAAGAAAATACAACCTGAAGTTGTTTGCAATTTCGACCCACCTGGTCGGGCAGGCTGTTTCGGACAATATCGACGAACGTCACAAATCGATTTTACCCGGGTATATCTGGGGGGATGGTGATCCGGAAGGTGTAAGACAGCGGGCTGCCGCTGAGATTATAAAGACTGGGGAAGCCGCTAAGAAACTTGGATTGAAGGTAGTGAACGGCTTTACAGGAAGTCCGATCTGGCACCTGCTTTATTCCTTCCCTCCTGTTCCGAAAGAGATGATCGACAAAGGGTACAAGGATTTTGCAAAACGGTGGAAGCCAATCCTGGATGCCTACCAAAAAATGGGGGTGAAATTTGCCCTTGAGGTCCATCCGACTGAAATTGCTTTCGATATTGCCTCTGCAGAAAGAACCTTAAAGGAGCTTGATAACCATCCTGCCTTTGGATTTAACTATGATCCGAGTCATTTCGTTTACCAGGGGGTGGATTATGTTGAATTTATCTATCGCTTTTCAAAGAAGATATTCCACGTTCATGTTAAAGACTCCAAATTCTCGGATACGCCTACCGATGCCGGAGTATTCGGAGGCCACCTCGAATTTGGTGACCGCAGGAGGTACTGGGACTTTGTAAGTCCGGGTCGCGGTGATGTGGACTTTGAAGGAATCATCCGGGCATTGAACAGGATAGCATATACAGGACCTCTTTCAGTGGAATGGGAAGACAGCGGTATGGACCGCGAACATGGGGCACGCGAAGCCCTTGAGTTTGTACGTGCCATGGACTTTGAGCCCAGCAGGATAAGCTTTGATGATGCCTTTCAAAAGTAGGAAGATCTTGCGTTTTTCCGTTAAATTCTGTTAAAAACTTGTTTGCCAGAATATTTTAATTCAACTTTGCATTTCAAAGTACTTTTAATATGGAAAAATCATCAAAGCAACTTAATGACATATCTGAGATCCGGCAGATCATGGAACGATCAACACGCTTCCTCTCTCTCAGCGGATGGTCCGGAATTTTCGCAGGACTTGTGGCCATAGCAGGATTTATTTCTGTTTTCCTTTATTTGAGTAATGAGGGAATCCAATATAGTGATGCTTTCCTTCCTGTTGAAGGAAGGAATGCTTTGTCACCAGCAGTATTTCTTTTAATAAATGCCATAGTTGTATTGATTCTTGCGCTCTTATCTGCAGTATTCTTTTCTGCAAGAAGGGCGAAAAAACAAGGAGAGAAAATATGGTCGCCTGTAACACGGAGGTTGCTTTTTCAACTTGCTGTTCCCTTAATAAGCGGTGGATTACTTTGCCTGGTCTTCCTTTACAGGGGGTCTGCCATATTTATTGCTCCCCTGACTCTTATTTTTTACGGGATAGCACTCGTAAATGCCGGAAAATATACAAACCGGGAGGTAGTATGGCTTGGTATATCAGAAATTCTTCTCGGACTTTGTGCTTCGCTGTGGCCTGAATCTGGTATTTATTTCTGGACCATTGGTTTTGGCATATTCCACCTTATTTATGGAATTACCCTTTATTTCAAGTACGAAAGGAAAGTCAGTTGATATGAAAAATCCGATCAAAGGACTTAATAAGAATTTTGAATCGAGTGTGCGACTGGGTGTAATGTCAGTGCTCTCTGTAAACGAATGGGTAGATTTTAATGAATTGAAAGAATTGCTCGAAGTTACCGATGGTAACCTTGCCAGTCATATAAGATCTCTCGAGAACAATGCATACCTGGATGTGAAAAAGCACTTTGTGGGAAGAAAACCAAAAACTTCTTACAGGATCACAGATGAAGGGCGAAAGGCATTTAATGATCACCTTTCAGCACTGGAATCATTT
>CAYSAH010000291.1:0-5466 GCA_964428945.1 uncultured Bacteroidaceae bacterium
GCTCTTGTAATGTCCTCTGTTTATGTTTACAACCACTGTCGGACTGTAGACCCTCACGTGCGGGCGGTAGTATGTGGTATAGCTCCTGCACCTGTAGTGGTCATAGTGACGGTAATGGGAGTAATAATGATCATGCCAGTGGTAATGGTAACCGTAGTAATAGTGGTAGTAGTAAGGTCTCCAGGGCTGCCAGTAGCCTGGATAATAACCCCAGTACCATGAGGATCTCCATACCCTGTATCCGGGGTAGTATATGTACCTTACCACCGGCCAGGCGGCAATATCATAATAGGTAGTGGTGACCACGTTTACATTTTTCCTGTAGGTGTTCCCCGTGTATCCCGGGTTGGGTGTTTCGGCGTAGTTTGGTTCGATAATATAATTCTTCCCGTAAAGTGCCTCATCACCGATCAGCTGTATCTCCACTTCCCCGTTCCGGAGCTG
Organism: uncultured Bacteroidaceae bacterium; assembly: GCA_964428945.1. Taxonomy (GTDB): domain Bacteria; phylum Bacteroidota; class Bacteroidia; order Bacteroidales; genus M55B112. The sequence continues at coordinate 445 of CAYSAH010000291.1, forward strand.
TTCAACAACGAAGACTGCCACGTCCTGCTGCTCGTTACGGTCCATGGCTGCGCGAAGAACAATCGTGTGTACATTCCCGTCGACATAGTCGGAAACGGTAATATAGTCGATGAAGTTATCGCCGTTCAGGTCGAGGTTATTGACCCTGGAATCCTCGCTGTTCAGGCTTCGTTCAAAAGCCTCAAGGGTTTCGGATTCCTGGAAAAGGTTCATCACTGCGTAAAGGTTAAGGTTGTCTCCCGGCAGACCAAGGTATTCATCGGGATAGTCCTGTGCAGATACTGTCGTGGCAGCTGCTGAGAGGACTGCTATTGCTATGAAGGTGCGTATTGTTTTCATGACGTTCAGCTTTAAATTTATGCTTTCATATTCATACAGGCAAAAGCTGTGCCAAAAGGAAAAAGAGGGATTATAATGCAGGGAGACGGGCTGTAAATCAATGATTGTGAAGGAATAATTTTCAGAATTATTCCTTGTTACAATATTGGATGATTCTGATAAGATCCTGTTCCGATCGGAGATTCAGCTCTTGATCCTTCCTGTATTTTTCAATCCCGGGATCGATCGCTTTAAGCCTTTCCACCAGGTCTTTTGGGTTCTTAATGGTCTCCGGCATCTCATTCGCTAACGCAAGAAGGTATTCTTCCTTCTGCCTGATAAAGCGGTTAGGTTGGGCTTCCTGGTAACCCGCAGGTGCTGTTGCTTCTTTGAAATGAACGATGTATTGTTTGTAAAGCCTGACATTTCCATCAACAAGTAATTCCAAAAGGCCACGCGTCTCCTTTCCCCTGTCTGAATAGTTCAATGTTAAAAAATGCTGGTTCAGCAGCCTGTACCGGAAGGAATTGTCCATGATCCCGATCTCAAGCACCTGCTCGTCTTCGTTAAGGAATTCGAATCTGTCTGTATAGATATTGTACCTCAGTGGAACATCCCTGAATAAGAGGGTGTCGTTTGCAACAATCTCACCCGGGATGAACTGATCATTCAAAAAGGGAGAACCTTCAAATTTGGCATCCCGCATGAAGTTATTCTGGCTTCTTTCGTGGGTATATTCGTTGGAAAGCTCGCTTATATTCGTGATGATGGTAGTTTGGGCAGCTCCTGGTGATCCAAGGAATAATATGATGATAAAAACTACTATTGTTCTCATGATCCAATGATTTTTCGGGGTTCCTGTTTTTATAAAAGTATCCATTCCTTATGCAATATCAGGGAAATTTGCTCACAAAAGAAGTCTCCAAGTTAGTTTTTTTATTTAGAAAGCGTAAATATTACACTTATACTTAAAAAATCATATCAAATTTCTATATATTTACCCAAACTAAACTACTCCTATTGCTAATGAAACAGAAAGTACCATCCTGTGCATTTGCGCTCAGACGTACCATCTCCTCCTGTTATTCAGATGCCTTGTTCTGCAGGTCAGTTCTGATCTTAGTGGACCTGAAGGGGCGCTGTGCCAGGGTATTTAGTTGCTGAAGGAACACAAAAAAGAATACAGAATACAGAAGTTTGTTCGACAATAAATCTTAAAGGAATGAAAAGGAATACAACGAAAGCTCCCCGCTCTTCTTCATTATTTACAAGGTGGAAAATACTGAAGTCCTTCGTACTTTGCATGGTCCTGCTGTCGGGTTTGCAGCTTTTCGGGCAGAACGAAGCGATTGTGAGAGGAACGATCCTTGATGAGAACCAGGAGCCGGTTCCCGGAGCAACGGTAATTCTGAAAGGAAGCACATCGGCCGGGACCATTAGCGATGCAAATGGAAAATTCTCCCTGAAAATTCCGGCAGGAGAGCAGGTCCTGTTGATCACCTTTGTTGGATATGAGCCACACGAAGTAGTCGTCACGGGAAACGAGGAAGTGCTGATAGCATTGGAGGAGACAAGTGTGGCCCTGGATGAAGTGATCGTGATCGGCTATGGTCAGCAGACCAAGAAAAGCGTGGTCGGTGCCATCACGCAAACTACGGGAGAGGTCCTTGAGCGCTCAGCCGGTGTTTCCAATGTGGGCAGCGCGCTGACAGGGAACCTTCCCGGTGTTATCACCATGTCCAGCACCGGCCAGCCCGGAGAGGAAAATCCAATGATACTGATCCGTTCTGCCAGTTCATGGAACAACAGCGAACCACTCATCCTCATTGATGGTATTGAAAGAACCATGAGTGACCTGGATATTCGTTCCGTGGAGTCCATCTCCGTCCTTAAGGATGCCTCAGCCACGGCTGTATATGGAGTAAAGGGTGCGAATGGAGTAATTCTTATCACCACCAAGCGCGGGCAGGAAGGGGCCGCAAGGATCAATATATCTGCAAACACCACCGTGAAGGTTCCTTCAAAACTCCCGAACAAGCTGGATTCCTATGATGCCTTAATGGCCCGCAATGTTGCCATCGAACACGAATTGGGCGTTTACCCCGATTCCTGGGAGTATATCAGGCCACAGGCGATCATCGAGAAATACCGCTACCCGGCTACCCTGGAAGAATCAGAGCGCTATCCGAATGTCGACTGGCAGGATGTGCTGTTCAAGGATTATGCGATGTCCTACAACGCCAATATAAATATTTCCGGGGGAACTAAGATCGTAAAATATTTTACATCTGCTGACTTTGTCAATGAAGGTGACCTTTTCGAGGTCTTTGATAATGGACGCAACTATGAATCGGGCTTTGGATACAACCGGGTGAACATGAGGAGCAACCTGGATTTCCAGCTCACAAAATCAACTTTATTCAAGGTGAACCTGGCAGGTTCAAATGGTGTGAAAAAGAGTCCATGGGGCCAGGCCGGCCTGGGCGACTGGGGTGAAGCTCAAAAATGGGCAGGAGCTTACAGGATCGCCCCGGATGTATTCCTGCCGGTATATGCTGATGGTGCCTGGGGTTTTTATCCCAATATTTCAAATGTGAGTAATTCGGCCGCAAACATGGCCATGGGAGGAGCCATGACCACAACCTATACAAGCATTTATACGGATTTTATCCTGGAACAGGACCTGGATTTTATAACCAAGGGATTGAAATTGAGAGGAACCATTTCATGGGACAATGCCTTTGTTGAATCCAGCCGGGGGATCAACGATCTCTTTAACGATTACCAGCAGAAGTGGATCGATCCCCAAACCGGAGTCGCTACCTATAAATCTGAATTCGACAACAACAACAAGTTTGATTTTACCCAAAGTCCCTTATGGAACATCCAGGGAGGACAGGTCCAGAACGGTTCGACTCAACGAAACCTTGACTACCAGTTGCAAATGAACTGGGCGCGCGATTTCCGTGAACATGGAATAACAGCCATGGGACTATTCAGCAGGAAAGAGCGGGCAATAGGAAGCATGATCCCTGCCTACAGGGAAGATTGGGCCTTCCGGACCACCTATAATTATGCTTCAAAATACTTTTTTGAGTACAATGGTGCCTACAATGGTTCCGAGAAATTCAGCCAGGAGTACCGCTTTGCATTCTTCCAGTCGGGAGCAATGGGATGGATGATCTCAGAGGAAGCATTCATGGAGTCACTCGATTTCCTGGAGATGTTGAAACTGAGGGCATCATATGGTGAGATCGGGGACGATTACGGGGATCGCTTTCTCTACCTTACCCAATGGTCATACGGTGGTACTTCTTCTCTCGATCTGAGCCAGGGACAAAGCCCTTACACCTGGTACAGGGAAGCTGCAGTGGGGAATCCTGATGTAAGATGGGAAACCGTAAAAAAACTGAATATCGGGGCCGACTATTCCATCCTGAAGGGATTGTTCGCAGGGAGTGTGGAAGTTTTCCGTGACAAACGTGAGGACATCCTGATCCGGGGTGACGACCGGGCGGTTCCTTCCTATTTTGGAGCCACACCCCCCACGGCCAACCTTGGAAGCGTGCAGACAGATGGTTATGAGATCGAGGTACGCATGAAAAAAATGCTCGCAAACAAAATGAGGCTATGGGCCGAAACAAGCATAACACATGCGAAGAATGTCATCCTGGAAAGAGACGATCCGGCACTGTACGAAGATTACAGGAAACAGGCAGGCTATAGCATCGGTCAAACCAGGACCCATGTGGATGCCGGTTTCATCTCTACCTATGATGAACTCTATGGAAGCCCCGCACACGAAACGAACGACCAGTTTAAAGTGCCTGGCGACTACTACATTATTGACTTCAATGCAGACGGAATCGTTGACGATTTCGACCAGGTTCCCTACGAATATTCAAGTGCTCCTCAGAACACCTATAATATTACTGCCGGTTGGGAATGGAAAGGATTCTCTGCCTTTATCCAGGTATACGGCGTAAACAACGTCACCCGATCCGTGCCTCTTACCAGTTTCGGAAGCCAGTTGAATACCGTGTACGAAATGGGTAACTGGTGGGCGCCGGATGTTCAGGATCCGGATGTGGTCGTTCCCCGCTGGCTGTCGACCCCCAGCTATTATAATGGAACACAATTCCTGTTCGACGCTTCATATATACGCCTGAAAAATGCTGAATTAGCCTATACCATGGGAGGTGGCTGGATAAACAGGGCCGGGATCAGTGCAATGAAAATCTACCTGAATGGGAACAATCTCCTGGTATGGTCGAAGATGCCGGATGACAGGGAATCGAATTTTGCCGGAACAGGCAACGATGGAGCCTATCCCATGATGCGACGGTATAATATAGGTTTAAGAATTACACTTTAAAGATTGAAAACGATGAAACTTGTATATAAAAATCTATTGCGGGGCAGTATTCTCTTTGCCATTTTATTTATGGTAATTTCATGTGAGGATTACCTGGACAAAGAACCGGCATCGATCATATCCGAAGAAGTTGCTTTCAGTAACTTCACGAATTTCCAGGGCTTTATCGAGGAAATATACAATTGTATACCCGATAAGGAGAAATGCTACTGGACCACCTCCTGGAACTGGGGTGATGACGAGATCATGAACCTGGAGGCCAACTGGCACATGACAAACCAGGTTGACCTGGGGAACTTCTGGGCATGGCAGGCAGGCAGAATTGCACA
>CAYSAH010000292.1:0-5464 GCA_964428945.1 uncultured Bacteroidaceae bacterium
TGTAGGGATATCAGGGAAACGGTCAGAGCGGTCCCGATGCAATCGGGATTAATCCACAGGTCGCAGGTTCATCCCGATGTACATCGGGAGAGGAGCTTAAAAGCCGGAGGAAGATACTTCAACTTTTTTCTAGTATGAAACCGATTTTTAACCCACTAATCACATTAAGGTATAGAACTAATTAATTTACAGGTAATGTATTATATCTACATTCTATACTCTGCAGTTCACGATAAGTATTATGTTGGTCAGACCAATGATCTGGAGCGCCGCCTTTTGGAGCATAATGAGTCTCCAAGGAATTCATATACCTCAAAATACCGACCTTGGAAAATGATTAGAAGTTTTGAGATAGGTGAATCTCTTGGTTTGGCAAGGAAAGTTGAAAATCACATTAAGCGTCAGAAGAGCAAGGCTTTTTTAGAGGATTTGATAAAAAAAGACTCTATTGAATATCTAAAAGATCGATTTGGCCGGGAGGGTTAGAGCGGTCCCGATGCATTGCGACAGGGTTTAATAAGTGGCTGTCGGTAAACCTTGCGCCTCCAAATTGCAGCAAGTGCGTAACGCTGGCTTCAACGTTAGCGAATGTTGGCCGACGGAAGACTTAAAGAGAAGATACGGATTAGCACATAAGAATTTAAACCATGGTTAATAAGAAAATACAAAATATTCAGTCCTCAGTGGTTCTTACATCGAAAGTGCGGATATTGCGAGCTTTGAATTCCTCAACTGGAAGATCATTAGGTGCCGGACTGTAGATCATTGTTGAGTCGAACTGCAACACCCCGTTAAATGTGATACTGAGACCATCCATCTTGAATTCCTCTTCCAGGTAGAGATCAAAATAATATGACGATTCCTTATTCTCAACCAGCTCGACCAGGTACTGGTTACATCCCCTTGAACAGACTGAATTTCTGATAGTGCCTTCCAGGTCGATAAAGGTCCTATTATTGAAATCAACCGGATCGGAAGATTCCATATCAAATGGCTGCAAATATGTCCTGAGGATGCCAATATAATCCTTCACTGCCTTTGGTTCGTTCCTGTTCTCAAAAATTATTTTATGGACCTGTCCTGCTTTTTTTATTTCAATCCATTCGGCTCCTCCGTCTGCACAATCTGGACAGCCTATTATTGAATCGAGTCGGGAGAAATCTGCAAAATCGATCTTTTCAATAAGCTGTGTCCAGAATTTATCATCTAATGGCTCTGTTAACGTAATATCCGGGAGAGTTCCTTCTATTTCCCATCCTTTTTTCATGAATGTAATATCGGAATCAGATATATCAATACTTCTTTTGCAGTATCCCAGGCATTCCCCAAATGAGATCCCGTATTTTATATATTCGAAATCCTGATAGCTTTTATTCAATTCATCTTTTTCACATCCTGAAATAATCCCCGGCAACAGAAAACCAAAAAGCCCAATTAATCTATTCTTTATTTTCATCTTTCCTTGATTTGTACTAATCAAATGATGCTGATCCCGGATCAATGGTTGCGTTTGGCAAGTTTCTGACCATGGCCTTCCCGGGAGACGAACTAAACTATGCATCAAAATGAATATTTTGAAATGTAATACTACTTTCCTAAATTAACAAGGTATTTCAAAAGTGCTATTGTATTCCGTATTCAGCAGGTTAACAAGAAATAAGCTATGCGGCACCTTAAAATTTTATTCGGCCTTTTGATCTTTTTTTCAATGCCTGCCTCCGGGACACAAGTTCCTTCCACGGATAGTGCATCTTTATCGCTTTCTCAGAACTACATGCTTCAAAAACCGGCTAATTCCGGTGACAATCAATATCAAAAGGTAAATGTAAGATTGGTTGAACCTGTAAGGGTGAAGCTGCTGGATGAAGAACATAATCCGGTACCGGGTTATACGGTGCAATTTCAAATTATATCACAACCTAAAAAAACAGAAGGCTTTACTATTTTGAACGAGTCGGCAGTAACCGATACAAATGGTATTGCAATGACTGATATCCTGCTGGGTTCAAAGCAGGGAGATTACCAGGTCGCGGCACGTATTGAAGGAAGCATTGGTCACGATCTCCAGGTTTTTACATTTCATTCAAGAAAGAATAACTGGGTTTTCATGTTGATCATCGGATTGCTTGGTGGACTTGGACTCTTTCTTTTAGGAATGGATATGTTGAGCGAGGGGATGAAAAAATCGGCTGGAGATAAGATGCGGACCATACTGGGAAGCCTTACAAAGAATAGGATTCTTGCCCTGGGACTGGGGACCTTTGTAACAATGATCGTTCAGAGCAGCAGTGCGACTTCGGTAATGCTTGTTGGCTTCGTCAACTCCAAGCTGATGAAGTTCAGAAGGACCATTGGGATCATCCTTGGTGCAAATATTGGTACAACCTTTACTGCACAGCTTATTGCATTCAATCTTTCAGAATATGCACTTTTAATGATCGCCGTTGGTTTTGCATTCCTGTATTTTTCAAAAAGACAGGGTTACAAACATGTCGGACAGTCAATCCTTGGTTTCGGGATCCTCTTTTTTGGAATGAAAATCATGTCCGATGCCATGTACCCGCTCAGATCCTTTGTCCCTTTTATTGACCTTCTGCAGGAATTGGAAAATCCGGCCCTGGGAATCATGGTGGGCTTGGCTTTTACTGCACTCATTCAAAGCAGTGGAGCCTTCATTGGCATTATCATCGTGCTGGCCTCACAGGGATTAATTACCCTGGATGCAGCTATTCCGCTTTTGCTTGGTTCAAATATCGGGACAGCAATCACTGCTTTCCTCGCAAGCATAAAAGCAAGCAGGGAAGCGAAGAAAGTTGCGCTTGCCAATGCCCTGATAAACGTATTCGGAATGTTACTGGTAGTTTTATGGATTCCAGGGTTTGCTCATATTGTTGCGGAAATCTCACCAAAAAGTTCCTTTCCTGCAGGAGATCCGCTTGCAATGGCAGAGACCATACCAAGGCAGATCGCCAATGCACACACCATGTTCAATGTGATGCTTGCACTTATAATACTTCCGTTTACCAACGTAGTTGCAAAATTTATTGACCGGATATTACCTGATATTGAACAGCCTGAAGAATCAGGAATGAAGACGCAATTCCTTGATGAGAATTTGATCAGCACACCTTCTCTGGGATTGAATCTTGCCAAACAGGAAGCACTTCGCATCGGGTCCATTACACAGGATATGTTAAGTGATGCTATTCTTCCCTTCCTAACAAAACAGGATCATCTTCTTGAAAGTCTCGAGAACAGGGAGAAACAAGTAGATTACCTTACAGGGGAAGTCAACAGATACCTGATGATGATCAGCAGGCAGAGTGTGGCATCTAAAAGGACCGACGAAGCTTTCCAGATCATGTATACAGTCAAGGAGCTGGAGGAGATAGCTGATATTATTGGAAAACAACTGGTTCCCAAAGCAAAAAGCTGGATCGCAGGTGATATTGAGTTTTCTGAACAGGGGAAGAAGGATCTGGTGGAATACCACACCCTTACCCAAAAGCAGCTTTCCAGGGCCATGGCGGTTTTCAGGGATGTGAACCTTGAAAAAGCCATGGAAATGCGTGAAAAACACAGCAAATACAGGAGCATAGCCAGCGAATTGGAGAAATTACACTACCAACGCCTTCGTGATCCAAATAAAAAGATTGAGGCTTCAGGAGATTCCCATATGGAGTTGATGACCCGTTTGCGAACCATTACCCATCATGCCACTAACATTGCCAGGATTTTGATCGACTGGGAATCCGGTAATAAAAACGAGGACTAAGGTTTCTCAAAGTGTTTTCAAAACTCCTCTGACATATCCGACAGATTCGGCCAACCCGGGCAAGGGATCCTCACCATCTTTTTCGTATTCAAAGCTGACAACATTGCTATAGCCCTTTTTAAGCAGCATCTTAAGGAAGCTGGGTATATCAATCACTCCCCGCCCGATCTCCAAAGTAGTCCCGGTTTCATCTGATTTATCGACATCTTTAATATGAATATCCAGTACCCGGTCCATGAACTTTGATGTCTCGACAACAGGATCCTGGCCAATTCGCTGTGTATGTCCGATATCAATGCAAAGTCCTACTGCCGGATGGAGGTTCCTAACCTTTTGATAAACACTTTCCGGACTTGGATACTGGTCATCACCCGGACCATGATTGTGGATAGCAAGTTTGAGATTATATTTTTCGACTTTCTTGCTGCAGTATTCCAGTAACTCATATGCAGGCACTCCAATTATGGTCCTTATCCCGGCAGTTTTTGCGTACTCAAAAGCCTGGTCAACCTCCTGTACATTTTTCATATAGATCACCCCGGCACCATAAAGGTCGATCCCGGCCTGTTTTATCTTTTCAACTTTCAGTTGAATCTCTTCAGTGGACGATTCCAGAGGTAAATGCATGCTTTTCAGGGCAAGTTTTTTTATCCCAAGCCTGTTTGTCATTTTAATGGTCTCTTCAAGGCTGAATTTTCTCATGGTATATGAGGCAAGGCCCAGCTCAAAGGGAAACGTTCTGTCGTGGAGATATGTTTCATATCCTTTTGTTGAGGCTATGGCCAGAGGGGCATTTATGACAACAATTCCAGCTCCGGACAGGCGCAGGAAATTTCTTCTTGAAAATTTCATATGGGGTTTGCTTTTGGTTACTGTCGGTATTTCATTCCTGTATGGCTAAAATAATTAAAAAAAGGACAACTGATCCACGGCTTTGAATATAGTATTTTGTGGTTAATGGATGCAACATTGGTTACAAAACCAATTATTCCAGAGAGAGGGAGTTATAAACGGACAGTTTTTGTATATTCACTTCATAAATAAATAGTCATGAAAAGAATTATTCGACTTATTCCTGTATTCTTGCTGATCATTGCATATTTACCTTCCTATGCCCAATCACCGAAGGATCTGATGCTTCCCCTTGACCCTGTTGTAAGATATGGTACACTTGAGAACGGATTTACTTACTATGTTCGCAATAACCAGGAACCAAAGAACAGGGCCTCCTTTTATATCATTCAGAATGTAGGTGCAATACTTGAAAATGACGAACAGAATGGATTAGCCCATTTCCTGGAGCATATGGCCTTTAACGGAACGGAGCATTTCCCAGGAAAGGGGATTGTAAATACGCTTGAAAAACATGGTGTTGCCTTTGGCTATCATATTAATGCCTATACTACCCAGGATGAAACAGTTTATAACCTGAGTGAAGTACCTGCCAATAAAGATGGATTGCTCGACACCTGCCTTCTGATCCTGAATGATTGGTCCAACTACCTGTTGCTTAGTGAAGAAGAGATCGATGCAGAACGCGAGGTGATTACAGAGGAGTGGAGGACACGCAGGAATGCTGACTTCAGGTTGTACAGGGCTTCCCTGCCTTATATATTTAACAATTCAAAGTACGCCAGCAGGGATGTTATAGGAAATCTTGATGTTATTAGAAATTTTAAAAATGATGAA
>CAYSAH010000293.1:0-5441 GCA_964428945.1 uncultured Bacteroidaceae bacterium
GGGCCCAGATCGAACTTGCGAAGAGTGAAATCGCCAGTGTGAGTCATATTTCTTCTCACATGGGCTTTACAAGTGCCGCTCCTTCCATCGACAGCCTTGTAAAAGCGCTTTCAATTGAATACGGACTGTCAGTAAATACATCAGAGAAGGGGGTAAACAGATTCCCGTATGCTGCACCGGAAGGCGGGTCCTCACAAGACAGGATCGATTCCTTCATTGCTTCTCTCAAATCACTTAAGCCCGGAACCTATCTCTTCGTGGAGCATCCTGCTCTGGATACACCCGAAATGGAGACTGTCGGGCATAAAGGATATTATGGGGTTGGGAAGGACAGGCAGATGGTAACGGATATGTTTACCAGCAGGGAGATAATGAAGGTGATAGATCAGCTTGGTATAGAGCTTATCAGCTATTCAGATCTGTAATTAACAGCATAGAATAATAGAAAATAACTTTCGGGCGGACCTGCTAAAAAGGAAGCTTCGACATATCCACATTACCACCCGTGATGATCACACCAACTTTCTTTTTCAGGAAGCGCTCCCTTTTTCTGAACAATGCAGCAACTGCCACGGCACTTGAGGGTTCAATTACGATCTTCATCCTTTCCCATATGAATTTCATGGCATCAATGATCTCCGATTCCTCCACCCTTATGATGTTACTGACATATTTACGAATGATTGGGAAATTCTTATCCCCGAGTTGTGTCAGCAAGCCATCGGCAATGGTCCTTGGATTTACTGAAGGCTGTATTTTACCGATTTTCAGCGAGAGGTAAGCGTCATCGGCACCAAAGGGTTCGCTGCCGAGGGTTTCTGATTCAGGAAGCAGGTAGTGCGTTGCGATGGCAGTACCGGCAAGCAGTCCGCCGCCTCCAACAGGAACAAGAATATAATCGAGGTCCTTAATCTCCCTTATGAATTCATATGCTGCAGTGCCCTGCCCAAGGATCACGTTCATATCATTCGAAGGATGAATAAAGGTTGCATTCAGTTTTTCCTGTATCTGGGCACAGGTTTTTTCCCTTGCTTCCAGGCTTGGTGCGCATTCAATTACTTCAGCGCCATAACCTTTTACCGCGGCAATCTTAACTGCCGGGGCATTCGAAGGCATAACAATGTAGGCTTTTGTATCAAGTGAATTGGCTGCAAGTGCAAGTGCCTGGGCAAAGTTCCCGGAGGAATGTGTTACCACACCTCTTGCCCTGTCGTTCTTTGAAATCTGCAATATCGCATTGGTTGCACCTCTCATCTTGAAAGCTCCCATGCGTTGAAAATTCTCGCATTTAAAAAAGACTGTTGAATTGGTCCTTTCATTTATTGTCCTCGACTGCAGTACCGGAGTATTATGAACATAAGGAGTTACCCTCTTAACAGCATCTTTAAGATCATCAAAACTTGGCAGCATAATCTTCAGTTTTATTCAGGTTTAATTTCAAATATATATACATTTTTGATATTTCCGATACCGGCTAAGAGCCGGAGATGGTTTAAAACAGGCTTCTCCTGTTGATTCCTGAGCGCGAATATATCAATGCCCAGTAAATTACGATTTTTTATTTTCATATCCTTGGTCAGGAAATTTTTTCGGGCGAAGAGATCCTTGGGATACTTTATATTGACTTAGTTCTGTTTGTGTTATACGCTACAGCAGCCTGGCTATCGAAGAATATTCTATTGAAAAATAAGTTCAATTCAGTTTTACCTTTGCTGTAACAGCTATATCAGGCAATACCAGGTCGGTTTGCTTATAGAAATTTATCATGGGTTTCCACTCCAGCCCCAGAATTACAGGTGCTTTCCTGAAAACATATTCTGAACCGGCAAGCAAAGCGGCACCAAGAGCAAATTCATTTTCCCAGTTTCCGCCGTGCAGGCCTGCTCCTGCAAAATAGTACAACCTCTCCTTTGGATGAGGGGAAAATTGGTATTCATACAAGGCTGACAGCTGAAAGCCACGGTTATTATAAAGGGCCTGGGCTTCGAAAGCAAACTCATCATCGGAAAAATGTTTAAAAACGATGCCTGTTGAATACCCGATCTTTACCCCTACACTGTTATCGTAGGGCTGGGCCATTGAAAGACTCCCCGTAATTATAAATAAGCAGACCAATACCCTTAACTTCTTCATTTTGTCATTTCTTTTAATCTGGTATTTCTCCTCCCCTGAACTGAAACTCCGATTCGGTAAGGGAGGGGATCTTTAATCCATTTGGCAATTCCTCATGTCCCCATATGATTGAAAGTGAATGTATCTTCTGTTTAGAGACCCCTTCAATCATCCAACCCGATATCCCGTTAAAAAGGTAGTCATAGGTCTGGGTTCCCTGCATTACTGTTACAATCGACATTTCACCTATCTGCAGGCTGTCCTGGGTTTCATGGATCATTCCAATCCCCTGAACCCGGAGCTTGTCATCCTTAGAGCCCATATAATACAGGTTATTTGTAATTGCTACTGCTTTTGCATTAAAGGAGATCTCTGTATCATGCACATATTTTTCTGTTGGCACCTCAGCATAAACATACATTGAAATATTTGCCAGGCTGGCAAGCGCTTCTTCACCGAATGCCTCCATGATCGTTTTCAGGATCAGTTCGTGTTTCACCGGATCATAAGCGGCATCAGTATAAAAGGAATTAATCGTCGAGTCAAGTTTCCCGATCCAAAGGAATTCTCCAAACTTTGACATCACTACTGAAAATGTTTTGTCTTCCAATTTTTCCAGAGAGTCGCGCAGTGGGATGAAAGCATTGCTCTGACTGCTGATGGACATATCTTCCTGGGGAGAGAAAAAGCTGAGCACAAGATGACTGTATTTACAATCCAGGAAATAGTCTCCATCCTGATCGATTCCTGCCACCTCAAATTCTATGGTGCTCTGTATATCCAGGCTGACATTCCCTTTTATCTCACCATTCTCAGTTTCTGTATTCTGGGTCATTACCTGGGTCAGGAAAAACTTCTGACCGGTATTGAGAAAATAACGGGCCACTGTGTTTTGAGCCTGTAATGGCAGGAAACAACTTAAAATCAATATGAATGAAAACATTCGAAGCATGGAAAACTTTTTTTAAAGGTAAGGATAGTAAATAAATTTCAATGTAATATTTTAGTTCCCTTGTCTTCCTGCCCTTAAACTTCATTTTCCAGTTTCAATTTTGTTTTTTTGTATCTTTCGATTTATTATAATTTTAAAATGCAATCCAGGCAAGTCATAATTTTTATTGCTGCACTTTTTTCGCTTGTTCTTTTTTCCTGCGAAGCAGAAGAAAAAGTTCCCCCTAATTTTGTGATCATACAGCTTGATGACCTTGGCTACGACGACCTGGGCATTAACGGGAACAATATGGTTGAAACACCAAATATCGATTCGTTTGCTGCATCATCCATGCGATTTGAGCAATTCTATGTGAATCCGGTATGTGCTCCTTCGAGGGCTTCATTGCTTACCGGGCGTCAATTTATAAAAACCGGTGTGAGCCATGTTCATGGAGGAAAGGATTTCCTGGGTCTTGATGAAACTACCATTGCCGATGCATTGAAACAGGCGGGTTACAAAACAGGGATGTGGGGCAAATGGCATAGCGGTCACTCTCCTGGCTATTATCCCTGGGAAAGGGGCTTTGACGAAGCCTATATGGCGAGCCTGTATAAGCACAGGAATAGTTACGGTGAAATGAACGGGGTGAAAGTGGAACACAGCAAATGGGCGGATGAAGTGATCACAGATTATGCTGTTGATTTTATGTCCAGGAACAGGAAGGAACCATTCCTGGCTTACCTTTCATTCCTCTCGGTTCATGAACCCCTTGATACACCCGACTCCCTGAGAAACAAATACATGGAGAAGGGATTGTCATACAGCCTCGCGACAATCTATGGAATGGTTGAGCATGTTGATCATTACCTTGGAGAACTGTTCTTTTCGATGGATACAATGGGACTCATGGAGAATACGGTCATTTTCTTTATGAGTGACAATGGTCCTGCAGTTCTGAACAATATGCTTACGGATGAGGACCGAAGGATAAGATATGTTAATGGAATGAAAGGCCATAAGGGAAATATATGGGAAAACGGAGTCAGGTCGCCACTTTTTGTAAAATGGGAAGGGCTAACCCGGCCAAATATTTTATACGACCTTATTGATATAACTGATATTTTTCCAACCATAATAAGCCTTTCCGGTGCGAAATTAGCTGAAGGCAGCAAGCCAATAGACGGCATTTCATTCTGTGAGCAATTAAAATGCGGAAGTCCTGGTGAGAGGGATAAGATCTCTTACAATTATGCAAACCGCGGATGGCCTCCAACTGATGAGCCATGGTCACCCGTAGGTGTATTGGATGAATACCGTCCGGTTCCGCCGGATGAAAAGCGGAAGGAATTGTATGATGATCAGATCATTTCGGTCAGAAGAGGATCATTTAAATTGCTTCATAATCCCGGCAAAGCCAAAGACAGTGCAGACCCAATTGAAGGCTATGTACTTATTGATGTCCTTTCGGACCCCGGTGAGGTAAACAATTTGTATTCAGAGTTGCCTGATGTTGCAGGCGAGATGATCCTGCTTCTTGAGCAATGGTGGCAAACTGTGCTTGATGAACCGTCATCATTTGCCATGCCGGAGTTTTTCATTGGGAAAGATAATGAAGAAATCAGTTCAATATTGGCAAAGGCACCGGCCAGGACAGGCGATGGAGTATATTCTGCATATTCGTGGCTCACCAACTGGGTAAAAGCCGGGGATTTCGCAGAATATAATATAAATGTTCTAACTCCTGGTTTGTACCAGGTTTCTCTTAAATATTACGGGAAACCCAATGGGGCAACAATGGGAGCAATGGCCGGAGAAAGTAAGATCAGTAATACGGTTGAAACCTATGACAGGGCTATCCTGGGAAGTATCTGGCTGGAAGAAGGGCCCGGGACGCTGCGGATAGAGCTCCAGAACAATCCTGATGGCAGTGAGGTTTTCACCAGGCTTGAAAAGATCGAGCTAAAAAAGAGATAATCTAAATTGTCATCTTAAAACATTTATACCTTACTATTTTGATAAAAAGGTTTAATTTTATCATCGTTATAACCAACTACTAACTAAAAATACAATCATGAAAACTACTTTAAGATCCCTGTTTCTGGGATTGCTGATGTATGCCGGGTATTCATTATCCGCACAGGTAAGTCAGCTCAGCTGGACTTTTGATGCCGGGGCAACTGAATTTGCCGTTATCAATGCTGACGGTGCAAATCCCTCTTACACTTTATCAGTTACCGATGGAATACTGAAGGTTAATGTAAATAAAAAGGCCTCAGACTGGTCATTTCTGCAAAAATTTAACATGGGACTTGATCTTGGGTCTCTTCCCACCTTACAATTCAAGGTGCGCAGCGATGCAGGCGCCCCGGTTTCATTTCTGTTTAAGGATATAAAC
>CAYSAH010000294.1:0-3697 GCA_964428945.1 uncultured Bacteroidaceae bacterium
TGCAATCTCACAGATTTGCAACTCTTTTTTTTTGTACACAGGTAATTACCCTATATATTTTCTACAACTTCTTATTAAAATCAGCTATCTCTTTCCAGCTAAATAATTCACCCATATTTGTGGAAATGGATCTGTCACCCCCATAAATAACAAGTGATTTTTCTATCTCACTGCCCGAAACTCTTTCTATATAAGCGATATTCTTGAAAAAACTCTCACTATATGTTATTACTGATTTTATTTCTAAAGCAATCAGTTTATCCCCTCGTTCAATAATGCAATCTATTTCCACTCCTTTATGATCTCTCCAGAAATAGAGATTACTCCTTAAGCCTCTATGAAACCTGTCTTTAATTAACTCGGAAATTATAAAATTCTCAAAAATTGCTCCGTACAAATAGTGCGTTGATAATAGCGTTGAAGAATGAATCTCAAGAAGTGATGATATAAGGCCAGTATCAAAAAAGTATAATTTCGGCATTTTTACGAGCCGCTTATTGAAGTTCTTATGATGTGGTTGTAATAAATAGATTATAAAACTTGCCTCAAGCAATGAGATCCAGGCTTTCGCTGTATTAACACTAATTCCTGTGTCATTCGCCATGGAGGCCAGATTCAATAATTGTCCTGTACGAACAGCACATAACTTCATAAACCTTATAAAAAGGTTGAGATCTTGTATATTTTTCAATTGCCTCACATCTCTTTCTATATACGTTTGTATATAATTTGGATAAAAATCTCCCGGAGCAATAGCTTTATCATATAATCGGGGATAAAACCCTTGAAATAAAAGATCTCTTGATTCTGAAATCTGGATATTACCATTCTTCAACTCGCCAAAGCTAAATGGCAGAAGGTGGAGGATCGCAATTCTACCAGCTAAGGATTGAGAAATGTTTTCGGTTAAAAGAAAGCTTTGAGATCCGGAAATAATAAACTGCCCTTCAGTATTATTCTTATCTGTAATGGTTTGTATATAAGAAAACAGCTCGGGTAATCTTTGTATCTCATCAATAATCATCCTGTCTGATTGGTTCAAAAAGCTTCTCGGGTCGTTCTGAGCCAATAATCTTGTCTCTGGCTCTTCAAGGTTCTCATAAGCATATTCAGGAAATACCGCCCTTATCAGTGTTGTCTTTCCTGATTGCCTTGGACCAGTAATTGAAACAACTGGAAATTTTCCAGCCAATTGTAAAAGTCTTTCCTTCAGGGTTCTATTAATCATAAGGCAAATACAGTACAATTACGCAATTGGATTGCAATATTGTACCAGATTACTCTTTTGTAACATCTATCTTTCAACTTCGGAAGATTACCCATCTTGACAGGTTTGACATGGTAGAAGAAAGATATTAAGAAACCATTACAGGGCCGAATCAGACCTCGGAAAATGATTGATAAGATAACAAACTGGAAAAATCGGCATGACATGCTCAATTAGTCCGTTTTTTACACTCTCATTTAGTTTTTTGGATCTTTTTTACCTTAAAAAAAAGCTTATATTGGTCCAATTTTTGTGGATTTACAGTTGACCGTGCATCTTATATACAGAATAGTAAAATATTAACCCTCTGATACCAGTTGTTATTGAAAGGACCTGTTTAGAATGAGAATTTATTAGTTTTAGAAAGCAGGTGGCTTGAATTTCAATTAAAATAGTATTATTTTTAACGTCGCTAAAAAAATATAGCATGGAACTAAAAAAATCAAAACAGGCAGACCTGGAGAATAAAAAGGGAGTTTTTATCCAGGTTGGGCTCGTGGTTGCATTGTCTGTAATACTTATCGGTTTTGAATGGACCACCAGTCCGAAAACCGACGATGACACCGAGATGGTGAAGGAGATCGCTTTCGAAGACGAGATGATCGTTACCAGGCGTGAAGAACCACCCCAGGAACAACCAAAGCCGGAAACTCCAAAAGTAGCTGAGGTACTTGATATTGTTGAAGATGATATTGAAATCGACGATTTCGATTTTGATATGGAGGTGGATGAAAATACCGAGTACGATTTTACCATGATCGAAGATGACGAAGAGGAGATCGAAGAAGAACAGATCTTCTATATCGTTGAGGATATGCCAACGTTCAATGGTGGCGATCCTGCTCTTGAATTCAGAAAGTACATTGCTGCCAACCTGGATTACCCGGAGATCGCTGCAGAAAATGGGATCAGCGGAAGGGTAATTGTACAGTTCGCAGTAAATGCAAGGGGAAAAGTTGTGGATGCAATAGTGGTCAGGAGCGTTGACCCGGCCCTCGACAAGGAAGCCATCAGGGTGGTTATGACCTCACCTGCCTGGACGCCCGGTAAGCAGAGGGGAAAAGCAGTGAAAGTGCTATTCACCTTCCCAATCAACTTTGTTCTTCAATAAGAAATAAAATAAAGTGTAAAAAAGGCCGGAACTCCCGGCCTTTTTTTATATGTTCAAAACATAGATTTTTTTAAGTGAATTATTTTATAAATTAGCTTCAGACTAAAAACCATAACCTATGAAAAGAATTTTACCCGTTTTATTATCCGCCATCATACTGTCTTCGTGTGCCTCCACGACGAAGCAGATGCAGAAAGGAAATTACGACAAAGTAATTTATAAAACCACCAAGAAGCTTATCCGGAAGCCAAACCTGAAGGACGCCGAAGCCATGGACAGAGCCTTTAAGCTCGCAAATGAAAGAGACCTGGAAAGTGTTGCTTTCCTTGAAAAAGAGGACAATCCAAACTATTACGATGAGCTTTTTGCACGTTATGCAAGCCTGAAGGAAAGGCAGAGCAAGGTCCGCACGGTTACACCACTAACAGTGGACGGGAAAACCTTCAATTACCAGTATGTTGACTATGATGCAAAAATTGTGGAGTCGAAGAATAAAGCTGCTGAAGAATTTTACAGGAGCGGGAAACAACTGATGACCAACGCACTCTCCAAGCAGGACTTCAGGGAGGCCTATTACCAGCTGATCCGGGCAAATGAATATGGAGGACACAAGTTCCCTGATATTGATATCATGATCCATGACGCAAAACTTAGCGGTATAAGCCGGGTGATCGTTGTTCCTGAGAACCTGGATCCCAGGATCGGTATCCCTCAGATCGATCTCGAATACCTCATCGCCATGGATACAAGGGCACTTGAAGGAAGTGAATGGATAGAGTACCATTTCAAGCATGTGGGGGGAAATGTTGCCTATGATTATGAAATGTTTTGCCGTGTACTTTCCATCGATGTTTCAGACAATATTGAAAAGGAATCAAAGCAGGATTATAAACGGAAAAGTACAACCAAGTTCGATTATGCATTGGATGGCGCAGGAAATGTGATGAAAGATACTGCCGGGAATGATATTAAGATCTATAAGGATGTACTGGCAACAATGGTTAAAAAGGAGAAATTGAAAACCTGCAATATCCGGGGTGAGGTTGAGATCATTTCCATTATGGGCGAACCGAGGGGCTCACTTGCAAAAGTTCCATTTTCAGCCGACAGTAAATTTGAAAATGTTTCCTATGACCTTATCGGTGATCCTGAAGCTGTTGATCCTACCACCAGGAACCTTACCAAAAACCAGTCCCTTGCATTTCCAACTGAAACGGATTTGGTTAAACTGGCTATTGAAAATGCCAAACCTAAGGTCCAGGGAATCATGCTTGAAACCGGGAAACGTTATATTAACTAGCTGATAATTCCTGTTAAAC
>CAYSAH010000294.1:3707-4881 GCA_964428945.1 uncultured Bacteroidaceae bacterium
AACAGCGAATTTCAGAAATCAATTTTTTTGAAGGAGACTGCCTGTTCAGGGCAGTCTCTTTTTTTTAACAGGAGAAGAGAAGCATAGCACTGCTTCTTTATTGTATAATTATTGGCTCCCTGCCAGGGAATTGGATGCTGGTATATTTTTAGGTGGACAGGGAGACTTCATCAGTCTCTTTTTGACTTTTGATACAGTCTCTTGCGTTATGCGGTTTTTTCTATACTTTTGCTCCCTCTTAAATGAATTGTTGAATGGGTGATTATTGGGACCATACTCCACAGCCGGAATCGGCAGTATTGGTAGGAGTGATCGGGAGGGACCAGACCGAGGAGGAGACAAACGAATATCTCGATGAACTGGCTTTCCTGGCAGAGACCGCCGGGGTGATCCCTGCCGGATTTTTCACCCAACGGATAGACATGCCTAATCCAAAAACCTTTTTAGGGTCTGGAAAACTTCAGGAAATCAAGGCCTTCATTGAGGAACATGAAATTGAACTGGCGATCTTCGATGATGAACTGCAGCCCACTCAACTTCGAAATATAGAGAAGGAACTTAATATCAGGATCCTGGACCGGACCACACTGATCCTGGATATTTTTGCACAAAGGGCGAAAACTGCGCATGCAAAAGTCCAGGTTGCCCTGGCCCAGTACCAGTACCTACTTCCAAGACTTACGCGTATGTGGACCCACCTTGAGCGACAACGCGGAGGTATTGGACTCAGGGGACCGGGAGAAACAGAAATTGAAACAGACAGAAGGATCATCCGCGATAAGATCAGCCGGCTGAAGGAACAGCTGGTAAAGATCGACCGGCAGATGAGCCTCCAGCGCAAGAACAGGGGAAAGATGGTGCAGCTTGCCCTGGTAGGCTATACCAATGTCGGGAAATCCACACTGATGAACCAGCTTAGCAAGTCGGATGTCTTTGCAGAAAATAAGCTGTTTGCCACTCTCGATACTACAGTCAGGAAAGTGGTCATCGGAAATCTCCCATTCCTGATTTCCGATACCGTGGGCTTCATCAGGAAATTACCAACTCACCTTATTGAGTCCTTTAAATCGACATTGGATGAAACCCGTGAAGCCGATGTGCTGATGCATGTCATCGATGTCTCCCATTCCAATTACGAAGAGCAGATCCTTGTTGTTGAAAACACGCTGAATGA
>CAYSAH010000294.1:4891-5415 GCA_964428945.1 uncultured Bacteroidaceae bacterium
AGGTGGTGGAAGCGGATCTGCTGCTGCACGTCGTCGACATCAGCCATCCGCGCGCCGAGGAACAGATTGCCGCCGTCAACCAAGTGCTCGCCGAACTGCACGTGGCCCAAAAACCGGTTATCATGGTCTTCAACAAGATCGATAACTTTAGCTATGTGAAAAAGGATGAGGATGACCTCACCCCGGACCACAGGGAAAACCTCAGCCTGGACGACATCAGGAAACGGTGGACCAATGAAAGAAGGGATGTCATTTTTATTTCAGCTCTTAAAAAGGAAAATATCGATCACCTGAAGGATGTGATGTACCAAAAGGTGAAGGATATCCATGTGAAGAGGTATCCTTATAATGATTTATTGTTTTAATGCTTGCGGGAATTCTCACCTGATACCTAAAGTACTTAGGAGTACTTAGGAGTACTTAGGAGTGCCTGAAGGATTGATCCGGACACCTGACATGATGCCATACCCCTCGACTCCACCCGGTCTGCCCGGTACCCCATGCCCCATGCTCCGCGCCCTGTG
>CAYSAH010000295.1:0-5410 GCA_964428945.1 uncultured Bacteroidaceae bacterium
TGGTCCTTTAAGATAAATCCAGGAGATTATCATAGCGGTATATTAGCATGTTTTTTTGCAGGATTCATTTCCTTTTTTGTGGCCATTGTCTGTAAGGCCCTGATTATCCTGAAGCGGGTGTTCCTTGGTTCAATCACATCATCGATATATCCGTACCTTGCCGCCTCATAAGGGTTGGCAAACTTTTCATTGTATTCATCGCTTTTCTTCTCAATGAATGCCATTTTTTCATCATGATCCTCAATTTCGTTCAGTTTATGTCCTTCGAGTATTTCGACGGCTCCCTTTGCTCCCATTACGGCGATCTCGGCACTTGGCCAGGCATAATTGAGGTCACCTCGCAGCTGTTTTGAGCTCATCACATCGTGGGCGCCTCCGTATGATTTCCTGAGTGTTATGGTTATCTTGGGAACGGTAGCCTCACCATAGGCGAACATCAGCTTGGCACCATGAATGATGATGCCTCCGAATTCCTGTGCACGTCCGGGTAGGAATCCCGGAACATCAACAAAAGTAACGATCGGAATATTGAAGCAATCGCATAACCTCACAAAACGCGCTGCTTTCCGGGAGGCTTCAATATCAAGCACCCCTGCCATGTGGTTGGGCTGGTTGGCGACAATCCCAACCGGCATTCCGTTGAACTTGGAGAATCCAACCACAATGTTCCGAGCATATAAACTATGTACTTCAAGAAATTCACCGTTATCAACAACCTGCATGATCACGTCCATCACATCATAAGGTTCATTCGGATTTTCCGGAATGATCTCGTTCAATTCATCTTCAAGCCTGTCAATCGGATCAAAACACTCAGTTTGAATTGGATCCTCGAGGTTATTTTGTGGCAGGTAAGAGATCAGTTTCCTGATGAGCAGCAAACCAGCTTCTTCATTTTCAACCATAAAGTGAGAAACTCCTGATTTTGATGAATGCATTTGCGCCCCTCCAAGTGCCTCGGTGGAGATCACTTCCCCTGTCACTGCCTTGGTAACTTTAGGCCCGGTAACAAACATATAGGACGATTTCTCGCTCATAATGATGAAGTCAGTAAGGGCAGGAGAATATACGGCTCCACCGGCGCAGGGTCCGAAAATAGCTGAGATCTGGGGAATAACACCGGAGGCAAGGATATTGCGCTCAAAGATTTCTGCATAACCGGCAAGGCTCTTCACTCCTTCCTGTATGCGGGCCCCGCCGCTGTCGTTGATGCCGACCACCGGTGCCCCGACTTTCATGGCCTGGTCCATGATCTTACATATCTTGGCAGCGTGGGTTTCAGAAAGAGATCCTCCGAAAACAGTGAAATCCTGCGCATAAATATAGATAACCCTTCCATCTATCGTCCCGTGACCGGTTACGACGCCATCCGACAGGTATGACTGGTTCTCCAATCCAAAATCGTGGCTCCTGTGGGTAACGAACATATCATATTCTTCGAAGCTTCCTTCATCGAGCAGAAAACTAATACGTTCCCTTGCAGTTAATCTCCCTTTGCCATGTTGAGCATCGATCTTCTCGTCGCCACCGCCCTTTTTGGCTATCTCGCGCAGCTCAATGAGCTGTTTTATCTTGTCGGTACTTTTGCTCATTGCGTTCCTTTGTTATTTGCTGCAGAATTCTGTTAATACACCAAGTGTGCTTCCCGGGTGAAGAAATCCGATCTTCAGCCCTTCAGCTCCGGTCCGCCCTTGCTGGTCGATCAGCTGAACGCCTTTCTCCCCAGCCTGTTTTAATGCGGCATCCACATCCTTTACCGCAAAGGCAAGGTGATGGATTCCTGGTCCTTTTTTCTCTATGAATTTTCCTATTGGCCCCCCGGGATCCGTTGATTCAAGCAATTCTATCTTTGTATCTCCTATTTTAAAAAATGCAGTACGCACGCGCTGGTCCTTTACTTCCTCAATTGCATAGCATTCAAGTCCGATTACCTCTTCGTAATATTTGATCGCTGCCTCCAGGTTTTCAACGGCAATACCAATGTGTTCAATATGTGTTGGTTTCATAAGTATGGTGGGTTTGTATTACAAAATTAAGCTTATGTAAGAGTAAATTTGAAGAAAAAGGCAGTATTAATTAACAGGGGTGGCTGTTATTGAGCATATGGATAGATAAGCCTATTTATCCTCGATCGAGTGATAGATCATTTCCTGGATCCTGGTACGGATATTCATGGACACGAGTTTAGAATTGTCCTGGTCGGGATGGATCCTGTTCGACAGAAATATGTAAAGAAGGTCATACTGCGGATCCATCCATGCAATGGTCCCTGTAAACCCGGAATTCCCGTAGCTGCTTTCCGTAGCCGAGTTGCTGGCTGGCCCGGTATCATCCTCATCGGTTACCGGCCGGTCGAAACCAAGTGCCCTGCGGTTATCCTGGTCGCAGAACTGGCACCTTGTATATTCCGCAATGGTGGCTGAATCGATAAACTGAATCCCACCATAACTTCCATGGTTCAGGTACATCTGCATTAACTTGGCAAGGTCGTTGGCATTTGAGAACAGACCGGCATGACCACAGATTCCTCCCAGCATGGCAGCTCCAGGATCATGCACATATCCGCTGACGAGTTGTTTTCTGAAGACAAGATCATTTTCTGTAGGAATGATCCTGTTGCCGCTAAATCTTTTCAGGGGCAGGAAACCCATTGTTTCCGCACCAAGGGGGCCGTAAAAATTGAACCAGGTATAAGGATAGAACATCGTATCTGTAAGCTCCTCAACGGACCTGTACAGGAAATAGTAAGCAAGGTCACTGTAAAGATATTCACGTTTCCCAAGTGGAGAAGCCAGTATCTGCTGGTAAATTGAATCCTTGTAATCGGCGCGAAGGTAAAGGTTCTCAGCAACCTGAACCGGGTATTCCTCAGAATAATTACCTGAATAATATCCATCCTTGTAAACAATATTGCGGTTTGCAAACGCTGCCGGTCCAATCCTGTAGGGATAGGTATAGTTAAATTTGGTACTGAACAGTGTCTGGGAAGTATCAAGGGGTTCCAGGGTATTTGCATAAAAGGGAATCCATGCCTTCAAACCGGCCTGGTGCGTCAGTACATCCCTGATCAATAAATCCGCTTTGTCTGAAGTATCCATTCCCGAATAATATGCTCCCAGGGTACTGTCAACACTAAAACGCTGCTGATCCTGGAGTTTCATAAGTGATGGAATCGTGGCAGCGATCTTTGTAATGGAAGCCAGGTCGTAAAGATCATCGTCCTTCACCGGCAAGCGGTTCCTGTAGGTATGATAGCCAAAGGATTTGTTCAGAACAACAACTCCCCTTCTTGCAACAAGCACCTGGCAACCGGGCATGGCCTTGTTTTGTATTGCATCTTTAATGATACTTTCAATCAGCTTCAGGCTGTCGTTATTCAGGTTCACCTCCTCGGGAAGACCATATTTAAGCCTTGTGCCTCCTTTGGTGGATACTCCTGTACCCACGGGAAATTTATCACCAACAGAAACCGGCAGCCTGCCATTCAGTGTGATCCCCCCGAAGATCCCCTGTGCAGCCATTCTCTGGTTAAGCTCCTCATTGGTAAATGAAAGCATAAGAGCATCAGCGTTATCAAGTTCGCCCAGCGCACCCAGTGCATATGGGTATCCAAAGAGGTTAATAATCATATCTCCCCTGAAGTCAATTGAATTGATGAATTCCTTTACACCTTCCGGAATACCGTAATTTTCCCCGAAAGACCGCGTATAATAAAGGCTTACTATCAGCGTATTGAATTGGGCAAGCCTGTTATTGAACAAGGAATCCACAGGCAGCACAGCAGGTGTCTCATAGAAAAAATGAGAGCCGGTATGATAGAGGTCCAGCATCTTTGTAAACGGGGATTCAACTCCAACTCCGATATTCAGCGTGGCAAGCTGAAGGTTTTCAAGCTTTTTCAGAGGAATAATCTGATGCTCATCCCTTAGCAGCGTAATGGCATTTTCAATTAGTTTTTCCTGCAGCGGGAGGTAACTCCTGTCATTCAGCCTTTCCTGAAGTCCTTTGGTTTTAACAGGCTGAATCTCTTCAAGACCCAGCCATGTTTTTGCTAAAAGTATCTTCCTGCAAGAGCTGTCGATCCGTGCTTCAGTAATTTCTTCCTTTTTTATTGCCTTTTTTATCGCATTGATCACTTTCGCAACATCTGAAGGCATAAGCAGGATATCATTTCCTGCTTTAATGGCTTCAAGCTCTGCTTCCCCGGCTTCAAAATTTTCACTAACCCCTTTCATGTTCATGGCATCAGTAACGATCAGGCCCCTGAATTTCATTTCATCCTGAAGGAGGTCCCTGACAACATGTTCGGAAAGTGTTGTTGGCCTGTTTTCGCGATTATCCAACTCCGGGACATGAAGGTGTGCCACCATTACACCGCTGATCCCTTGCTCAAAAGCACGGGCAAAAGGAAATAATTCAAGCGAATCGAGTCTTTCCCGTGTAAAATTTAATACCGGAAGGCCCAGATGAGAATCTGTATTTGTATCTCCGTGTCCCGGGAAATGCTTTGCCGTTACCAGTAATCCTTCCGATTGCATGCCTGAGAACAAGGCATTCACTTTTTCGGAAACGTTTTCCCTGTCTTCCCCAAAGGAACGGGTATTGATGACCGGATTCGCTGGATTGTTGTTAATATCCGCAACCGGGGAAAAGTTCATGTGAACACCAAGCTCTTTCAGTTGTTTGGCGATATCTCCACCCATCCTGAATATCAATTCATTATCCTGGATAGCCCCAAGTACCATCTGCCTCGGGTAAGATATAACATCATTCAGCCTCATTCCCAATCCCCATTCGGCATCCATGGCAATAAGCAATGGAATTTCTGAAGCCTCCTGGAGTTTATTTGTCATCACTGCCTGTTTAACAGGAGTGCCCTGAAAGAAGATGATCCCGCCGACCTTGTACCGTTTAACCTGCCTGAGGAGTTCCTCCAGGTGCTCATCATCGCGGTTGGAATAGGCCTGGATCATAAGCATCTGGGCAATTTTTTCGTCGATGGTCATTTTCGCCATGAGCGAATCGGCCCATGAGGTATCGGAGGAAAGAAAAGGAGGATCCTGTGGTTCGGCAGCACTGATGTCACCATGGGAGTGGTAACCTGGATTAACTGAAGGCAACATTAAAAATAGTCCCATTAAAACAGGGATCAGTCTGCTCAACTTCTTCATCATCTCTCTACTGTAAAAGCGCTATGGGTTTTGGTTCTACAAAGATATAATTGTAAGTGGAAGTTCAAAGAGCGGCTGTGAACAAGGAAAAGGAAAAAGGAAAAAGGAAAAAGGAAAAAGTGTCGAATTACCAGGGGAGTCTGGATTAGTTATGAGGCATGAGGTGTCAGGACCTCAACTTCAGGTACTCCCAAGTACTCCCAAGTACTCCCAAGTACTCCCAAGTACTCCCAAGTACT
>CAYSAH010000296.1:0-5383 GCA_964428945.1 uncultured Bacteroidaceae bacterium
AAAAGCAAATTCAACCTGCCTTTCTTTTTTCAATCTGCTTCGCATCTGACTTTGCGTCATTCCTTCTGGATATTTAGCCCTTGAGGTCAATATGTAATTTCTTTTCCGCAGATCATAAACAGCATCATATACCTCCTCAACCGGACCGTATACTTCATTCATCGCCTCTGCATAGTTCAAATATGCTTCTGCAAAACGGAACAGAATCCATGGTCTCCGGGTGGTGGTTCCCTTGTCAATATCCACTGCCGGATCAATGAATTTGTTGATGTAATAGCCTGTTTTTGTTGCTGTGGCTGCCGAAAGCAGACCATCTTTTCCTCCGACAAAGGTTTCCACTTTTCTCCCTTTAAATTGTGCATTGTTATATAAAATATTCACATAAAAGCGATCGTCCCTGTTGTCATATGGATTATTTGGATCATACCTGCTGTCTGTAATGGGAGTTCCATATTTTGTATCGAAAGCATCCACAAGGTTTTGGCTTGGGTTCGTAAGGCCGTCACCTCCATAACTCAAAGGATAATTTGCATTCTCAAAACTATTTGTATTCAGGGCCTGGGTTGCGAGTAAAACTTCCCTGGAATATGGATTGTCAAAAACAGTTGAATAGTTAGATTCCAGGTTTACAATGGGCCCCTTCATGTTCAGAAGATCAAGGGCTGCGTCGGCGGCTCTTTGCCATTTTGCAAGATCTTTGCCCGGATTGTTCAATGGACTTGCGGCATATAACAAAAGCCTGGATTTCAATGCCGCGGCAGAGGCTTTGATTGCCCTGCCCTTATCTGCTTCTCCATTTTCTTCAGGAAGATAAACAAAGGCTGTATCGCAATCTGCTACTATTCTTTCCACAACTTCCTCAAAAGTGCTTTGGGGAATGCTTTCAGCAGATTCTATGGTCAATACTTCATCCACATAGGGAATATTCTGGTAGCGTTTTACCAACTCGAAATGGAAGAGTGCCCTTAAAAAGATAGCCTCAGCCATGAATTGCGGCCTGTCTTCCTCAGGAATACTATTTGTTTCTGCGATGGTAGTCTCAAGCTTTTCGAGAAAAATATTGGTCTTCCTTATCCCCGTATAATAGTGATCCCATACATCATCCGGATTCAGGGTGGAATTCACACCTCCTGTATTGAACATCTGTACGAGGCTGCCTGAATACGAATTTTCGGCTTCGTCGCAGCCTGCTGCAAGCATTGCACCGTCGTAGCGATTATAGCCGGGAAGCAGGGTATTATAGGCATTATATAGAAAGGCCGGAGCATAGCGAGGGTTAGAAAAAACCTGATCCTCTGTAAAATTCAAATCCACCTCTTTATCAAGGAAGTCTTCACATCCTGTGAATTGAAATAGCGCTATTGCTGTTATCAGTATATATGGAAACTTTTTATTCATAACATCAGTTAATTGAAGTTAAAATTTAAGACTGATACCTGTGTTAAACACTCTCATAACCGGATAATTCGTAACGCCAGCGTCTGGGAACTCCGGATCGAGATTGTACCTGGAAATTCCATCCAGGCTTGCAAGATTATAGGTGTTAATAAAGATTCTGACACCTCCTATATTCAATTTTGCTGCAGCCTTGGATGAAAGATTATAACCGAGTTCCAAATTCACAATCTTCAGATAGTCTGCCCGTTTAGCCCATAAGGAAGAGTTCCTGTAATTGTTTGTATTACTGATGGTAGTAAGCCTGGGATAATCGATGTCATCTGCATTTTTCCCAGCCTCCCAGGCACCGTAAGCAATGGCGGTTGCCTTATTGTTATTTTGCAGTACCCAGACACTGCTGTTGGTAAGCATCACAGTTCTTCCAAGGCTGGAGCTTAATATCAGGTTCATATCAAAGCCCTTGTAAGCCAAATTTCCGATCAAACCAATATTCACCTGTGGGATCGAATTCCCAATGACGATTTCATCCTGGTTGTCAATGATTTTATCGTCATTCTGATCTTTGTATTTTACATCTCCAGGGATCACATTTTCAAAGGTTTGGACCGGGCTCGCTGCTATATCTTCTTCATCCTTAAAAAATCCTATTGCCTCCATGCCACGAAGGGAAGTCACTGAAGTACCCTTCTGATACTGATAATCGGGGAGCCCGCTAACTTCCTCTATATTCATGATCCAGTTATTGGCAAAGGAAACATTTCCCTTAACAGAGTATTTCCAATCTCCTTCTGCCTTCATATAACTGATTGTGGTTTCAATTCCTGCATTGAGAACTGAACCATTGTTCTGATAAGGCAGAGCTTGCCCGACAATAGAAGGAATGGTGTTTGTTCCAGTAGTGATGATACTGGTTCTATAGTGTGTGAACATATCGAAAGTGAAGTCAAATCCACCTTTGTATTCAGCATCTATACCAATATTAATATTATATGACTCTTCCCATCCAATATCATGATTCGCCAACCGGCCTTCATATGCTCCATCGCTTGTCCCGAATCCTTCTCCGAAGATATAGCCTCCGCCTGTGAAATATTTGTCTTCATAAGGAAATCTCTCGACTCCAAGGGTACCATTTCCGGTCTTACCGAGGGATCCTCTCAGTTTCATATAAGAAATCTTTGAAGCATCACTGATAAAATCTTCATTGGACATGATCCATGCCGCAGACAAGGCGGGGAAAAATCCATAGCGACTACCCTTCATGAAATCCTCAGAACCGTTATATGCAAATCCAAATTCAACAAAATAGGTGTTCCTCATCCCGTAGGTTGCGCGACCAAAATAGCCTTGATTTCCATAAGCAATGTTGTTCCCACCTAGAATG
This sequence comes from uncultured Bacteroidaceae bacterium, assembly GCA_964428945.1. Classification (GTDB taxonomy): domain Bacteria; phylum Bacteroidota; class Bacteroidia; order Bacteroidales; genus M55B112. The sequence continues at coordinate 2,783 of CAYSAH010000296.1, forward strand.
TATTTGGATTGCATGTATTTCAGATCAGCAGCTAATGAACTGTTTTCCCAACTGTTTGAATATGAAAATCCGCCATACGTGGAAAACATATACGAGAAACTTCCGTCAAATCTTTCTGTATTGATACTTATGTCGCTATTGTCTCCATACTGAACATATTCAGTCGTATCGGCAGTTATAAATTCCTGGTAAACGGCATAGTCCTGACTTCGCCCAGTTGAAAAATAGTTTGTTCCATCTAATCCGATCATTCCGTTTAAAGACAAGCCTTCCAGCAGAAAGTCCAGTTTTTGAGTTGCTTCCACATTAGCCAATAATGTTCTCTGGTAATTATCCCGGTACCCTGTTTTTGAGATCATCCCCAGGGGATTATTCCGGTAAATGGAATTCCCTGCGATTGAGCTGTCCCGGTTGATTACAGGCATGGCGTTGGGAGGTAATTGTGAGAGCATCGAGAAGATCGATCCGGCACTGGAATTAGGCACGTGTCTGTTCTCAACCCTTGTAGCAAGGTCCACTGAGACCAGTAATGATTTGGTAACATCAACATCAATGTTCGACCTGAGATTATACCTGGAATATTTTGGATTCGTGTTGTATTGAGGATTTACATCGGCATAATTATAGATTCCATCCTGAATCGTTGCTCCCATGAACAAGAAATACCTGGCAACTGAAGTTCCCCCTCTTAAGGATAACTTATATTGTTGCTGAGGGGCCATTTTTTTTAAAAATTCATTGTACCAATCAACATCGGGATACGTGTAAATATCTTGTGTTCCATTGTACATTGTCGGATCATATTTACTATCCGTTGGAACCAATAAGCCATCATTTATCAGTGCCATATTGTAGAGATTCAGGTAATCTTCCGAACCAAGGTATTCGGGTAGCCTGTATGGAGTTTGAATACCGGTCTGGGCAATAAATTTGATTTCTGCTTTTCCTGTAAATCCTCTCTTCGTCCTGATATTAATCGCACCATTTGCACCACGGATGCCATATTGCACTGTTGCTGCAGCATCCTTCAAAACGCTAAAGGATTCTATCTCCATTGGGTCCAGCTGGGTGAAATCCCTGACTACATTATCGACCATCACAAGAGGGTTCCTGTAGGAGTTGAATGTTCCGATGCCCCTGATGTAAATAGAGGAATTGTCATACCCGGGTTCGTCCCCGGAGCTTTTAATCACTGTAAGCCCTGTAGCTCTTCCTGTTATTGCATTTGAAAGGTTTGGTACGGGCGACTTCTCCAGGCTGGATGCGTTTACTACTGAGATCGCATGCGTCAGGCTTTCTTTGGACCGTTTCCCATAAGCAACATCAACCATGCTTTCCTCTGTTGAGGGCTCAAGGATGATGCTCAGCCCGGCTGTTCCACCTTCCACCTTATTTATGATTGACGTATATCCCTCTTTGCTGAAAAATAGAGATTGACCTGAAGATGAGGCCACAGAAAACCAGCCATTGTCGTCCGTATACGTATGTCCGAATTCATCCAAAACTGAAACATTCACCCCTGGAATCGGATCTCCATTCATGCTCGTTACTCTTCCGGAAATATTCATTGTCTCTTGTGTCTGCCCATTGAGGAGGGAGCTTCCTGAAACAACCGTGAACAGGATCAGTAAGAAACTTTTTATATGATTAATCATTCCTTGCATCTTTAGTTTTTTGAGTAGTTTTGAAAATGCTATTATTACCATCCTGGATTTTGTTGTAATAAGGGATTCTTATTCATCTCAGATATAGGAATAGGATAAAGGTTCATATAGTCACGATAAATGCGCGATTCGAATGGTTTTCTGGTATAGGTCAACTCTCCAAGACCATCTTTTTCGATGTACATTTCAAACATTTCTCCACCGAACCAATCTGCTCCTTTTTTCCATCGCCTTGCATCCCACCATCTGTGTTCTTCGAAAGCAAGTTCTATGGCTCTCTCATTCCATATCCGTTCTCTCATTTGATCTTTGTCCAGGCCAGCGGGAAGATTCACAACACCTGATCTCGCGCGCACAGTATCTATAGCAGCGTAAACATCTGCTGTCGGACCTTGTGCCTCATTCAACGCTTCAGCATAATTCAGGTAAATTTCCGCCAGCCGGAAATAGATCCAGTCATGGTAGGCCCTTACAGTTGTTTTTGTTTTTACCTCTTCAGGGAGATATTTGCGCACATAATAGCCGGTACTTGTAAATTCAGCAAGGATCTTTCTGTGATTTCCATTCAAAGACTCATCCAGATCCGGGGAAACAAAAGTCTCCACCTCAACATCCTGCCACATGGCTCCATTATAAAGTATGATCTTATAGAATCTGGGATCGCGGTTCAGATATGGATTAACTGGATCATAACCTGATCCTGCATCATCCCACATCATGCCATTGCTCATTTCAAAGAGGTCAACAAAATTCTGCGTAGGAGCCACGGCCCCTGCACCTTCAAATCCATTGCCTTTGGGTGCCCAAACATTGATTTGCTGGTTGTTGAAATCAATGGAAGGCTGGTGCTTGTGAAAAATCACCTCCCTGTTTCCATTATTTCTGCGCGTGGAGAAAAGCCTCTCATAATCATCAGCCCCATTCCCATTGTCAAAAA
>CAYSAH010000297.1:0-5370 GCA_964428945.1 uncultured Bacteroidaceae bacterium
TACTTTTTACTTTTTACTTTTTACTTTTTACTTTTTACTTTTTACTTTTTACTTTTTACTTATTCCCCCGCTTTTGCTTCTCTCAGCGGGATTAGTTCGACCAGCGGCTTTTATTTCGGCTGCGCATTTTTCTTAAAATGTGTCTTTGATGGGGCCCTATCCCGCTTTCGTTTCACTTAGCGGGATTAGTTCGACCATCGGCTTTTATTTCGGCTGCGCCTCATAAAAGCCGGGTCTCACTAACTTTTTACTTTTTACTTTTTACTTTTTACTTCCGGTCCCTAAGCGAAATCGAAGGGTACTTTTTATTTTACAAGCCCAAAATCTTTTTGGTCTTCCCGACACTTTCATGTATTTTCACAGTCAAAACAAATAAGTATGCAATACACACCAGAATACTCAAGGTATAAAACGATCCCATACAACAGATGTGGCAGGAGCGGACTGCTTTTGCCCGCTGTTTCCCTCGGTCTGTGGCACAACTTCGGGGGAAAGGATGACTTTGCCAACAGCAGGAAAATGCTGCTGCATGCCTTTGATAATGGCATCACACATTTCGACCTGGCCAATAATTATGGGCCGCCACCGGGTACTGCGGAAGAATCCCTTGGCAAGGTTTTAAACAGCGATCTTAAAGGCTACCGTGATGAGTTGATCATATCTTCAAAAGCAGGCTATTACATGTGGCCGGGACCTTATGGGGAATGGGGATCCAGGAAGTACCTTATTTCGAGCCTTGATCAGAGTTTGAAAAGAATGGGACTTGAATATGTTGATATCTTCTATTCTCACCGTCCTGACCCAGACACACCTTTTGAAGAGACAATGGCTGCCCTGGACCATATTGTCCGCAGAGGCAAGGCTCTTTACATTGGCCTTTCCAATTATACTGCAGATCAAACTAAAGAGGCAGTTGCAATCCTTGCCTCATTGGGAACACCTTGCCTTATCCACCAGCCTAAGTACAATATGTTCGAACGATGGGTCGAGCATGGATTACTGGATGTACTGGAAGAAAACGGTATTGGATGCATCCCTTTTAGTCCGCTCGCACAGGGCCTGCTTACTGACAAGTATCTTGACGGGATTCCGGAAGATTCAAGGATGGCCGGAAGCAGTATATTTTTAAGGGTTAATGCACGCACAGAGGAAGCAATTGCCAAAATAGCTGCGCTGAATAAAGTTGCCCTTGAACGCGGACAATCACTTGCCCAGATGGCCCTTGCCTGGCTTTTAAAAGACAATAGAATTACCAGTGTCCTCATCGGATCGAGCAAGATTGCACAAATAGATGACAGCATCAAAGCGGTTCAGAATACAGTTTTCAGTGAAGAAGAGCTTATACTTATTGAAAAAATACTATCGAATTAAATAATTCAATGAAACAGACCAATTGGGGTATTTTAGGCTGCGGATGGATCGCCAATAAATTCGCCGAGGCTCTGCAAAAGACCGGTGATTCCGTATTAATGGCTGCAGGTGCGCGCGATGCAAAACGCGCGGCAGAATTTGCGTCACAATGGGGATTTCAAAGATCCTACGGAAGCTACAGGGAACTGGTGGAAGATCCTGATGTTGATATTATTTATGTAGCAACACCTCATAGTTATCACTTTGCACATACAAAATTGTGCCTTGAAGCAGGGAAACATGTACTGTGTGAAAAACCGTTTACAATAAACAGGGATCAGCTGAAAGTTCTTATCAGAATAGCAGAGGAGAAAAAATTATTCCTCATGGAGGCCCTCTGGACAGGATTCCTTCCCGGCATAATCAGGACCAGGGAATTGCTTGAGCAGGGAGTCATTGGAGATATTATCACCATGGATGTAGATTTTGGCATGAATTTCCCCTACGATCCGGAACACAGGATCTTCAACCCCTACCTGGCAGGAGGAGCCCTGCTTGATATTGGAATTTATCCCCTGTTCCTTAGCCTTTTCCTGTTCGGAAAACCAAAAGTAACCAGAGCTTTTTCAGTTCTGGACAACAACAAGATAGACCTGACCACTTCGCTGATCACTCAAAGCGAATCCGGTACCGTCTGTCACATGAACTCCACCACCAGGGCAAATACTCCCGTAAAAGCCAGGATCTTTGGATCGAAAGGTAATATTGAATTTAACAACTGGTGGTTCACCCCTGTGGATATCATTGTAAGGATCGACGGAAAGAATGAAGAAATACTGAAATTCCCGCCCATTGCCAATGGCTATGAGTATGAAGCTATAGAATCCGTTAAGTGCCTGCAGTCAGGTCGAACTAAAAGTGATATCATGCCACTTGAATTCAGCGTGCTGCTTATGGAACAGATGGACGAGATCAGGAGGCTGACAGGGATCACTTATCCCCCTGAGATCGAATCAGTGAATATTCCCTATGGCTGGAGTGAACTTTAGTTGACTCGAGGTGTCGAAATTCCTGCACCTCAAAGGACCCCTGGGGAATTAAAGCTGCTTCCTAAAAAGAAGAAACTAGCGTATGCAGCACTGTGAGTAACTTGCTTCCTCAGTTTCAAGTTTTGACAGTTTATAATATCTGTGGAACCCTTATTTGTTTGGACTGATGAAACGTATTCAGAAATCGTCACTTTCTTTTGGAAAGCACCTTTTTTTCGTAGTCCCCGATCTCCTTGATTAAATCCATGCCAGCAGGAACATCATTCTGCAGGCAGAAATAATTCCATACGTCTCCGAAGGGTAAAAGCTTGGCCTCTTCCATCAGTGAAAGTTTTTCGTAACCCCGCTGAGCCTCTTCATAGCCCCTGATCAATTCAAGTGGCTCGAGCAATGCCTTCAGAAAACTGATCTGCGTCGCCCTGGTGCCAATTATATATGCTCCTACCCTGTTAATACTGGCATCAAAGAAATCAAGACCAACATTAACTTTCGACAACACATTGGATCTTACGATTTCATGCGTTACCAATTCAAGTTCATCATTAAGAATTACAACATGATCACTGTCCCACCTTAATCCCCTGCTGAAATGAAACATAAGCTCGTCCACAAAAGTAAATAGGGCGGAGATCTTATCTCCAATCTGCTCTGTTGGATGAAAATGTCCCATATCGATGCAGATCATCTTGTTTCTTGAAATTCCGTATCCCATATAGAACTCATGCGAACCGACGACGAAAGATTCACTTCCTATTCCGAATAACTTCGACTCGATGGAATCTGTCATCTCCCCTGAATGATAAGTCTTTGCAAATATCTCATCAAGTGAATCCCTTAACAGTTCACGGTGTTTCATCCTGTTGACTGTAAGGTCCTTTGATCCGTCCGGTATCCATATATTATGCACCACCCTTGACCTGGTATTTCTACCCATGTAGGCACTTATTTCTCTTGCCCTGGAAACATGCTCCTTCCAAAAGTCGCGGATCCCTTTATCAAGGCTACTCAGGGTGTATCCGGCACTTGCATTTGGATGAGAGTAGCAGGTTGAATTGAAGTCAAGCTTTATTCCAAGGGAATTTGCCCAATCGACCCAGGAGCTGAAATGCTCCGGAAGTATTTCATCCCGGTCCACGAAAGCATTGCCAAAATCGCCATAACTGGCATGCATGTTAAACCTGTGATTCCCCGGGATAAGAGAATACACTTTTTCGAGATCCTTTCTTAATTCGTTAATGGAACCAGCCTTCCCCGGGTAATTCCCCGTAGCTTGTATCCCTCCGCCATTAAGTTTGGAATCAGGTAATTCGAATCCTGCAACATCATCTGCCTGCCAGCAGTGAAGCGACAGACTTATCCGCTTCAATAATTCCAGGGCCTGGTCGGTATTCACACCCAATTGGGCATATCTTTCCCGCGCCGATTCATAGGCGATACTCGTCTTTGAAGCTAAATTCATTATGTCGTTAGTAATTGGTTATGATGTAAAGTTAGTTTTGCTTCGCAATATTTTGAAATTTTTTATAGGCATTTTCCCATAAATTTCTCTCTTTGGGTTCATATTCCAGTAATTCAAAGGAATTTTTTACAACATTTCTAACTTCCTTCAGGTTTTTCAGGTATCCCAGGCCCATGGCCTGCATTAACAGATTTCCAGTTCCTGTGGCTTCAACAGGACCTGTAACAACCTTTCTACCTGTTGCATTTGCTGTAAACTGGCATAGTAAACTGTTTTGAGAACCTCCGCCTATAATATGAATCACTTTGTAGCTCCTGTTGCCTATCATTTCCAACTGATCCAGAACCATCCTGTATTTCAGTGCAAGCCCCTCCAGCACAGTTCTTGCGATTGCCCCTATCTCCTTAGGCGAAACCTGGCTTGTATGCCTGCAATAGGTATCGATGGCGGCCGGCATATCAAGTGGATTGTAGAAACCTGCATAATCCGGATCAATCATTGCAGTAAAAGGTTCGGACATTTCAGCCATACGGACGATCTCGGAATATGAGATCTTGCCTCTTTTCTTTTCCCATGAACGACGACACTCCTGGAGCAGCCATAAGCCCATAATATTCTTTAAAAACCGGAAGGTCCCTTCCGCACCACCCTCATTGGTAAAGTTAAACATCAGAGATCTTCTGTCGATAATAGCCTTCCTGTTCTCCACCCCCATTAAGGACCAGGTCCCGGAGCTTATATAAACCCAGTCATCACCTTTTGCTGGAACTGATGCTATGGCAGCAGCTGTATCATGCGACGTAATCGCAATGACTTTTATACCTTCAACTTCAATAGACCTGCTTATATTCTGGTTCAGGACGCCAATTATTGTTCCCGGAAATACAACTTTCTGCATAATATCGGAGGGTATGCCCAAATTCTTAAATATCTCCTTATCCCAATTCATTTTTACGGGATTGAATAATTGGGAGGTAGTTGCAAATGTAAACTCAGATCTTGCCTCACCGGTCAGCAGGTAATTTATAAGGTCGGGCATAAACAATAACTTATCAGCTATTTTTAGAACAGGATCTTCAGCCTGCATCATAGCATATAACTGGTACAGTGTATTGAATTTATGCAGGGCTATTCCTGTATGCTCATAGATCTCCTCCCGCCCCATCTTTTCAAAAAAAACAGGCATGGAAGTCTCTGTCATGGGATCCCTGTAACTATAAGGGATCCTGAGGAGTGAACCGTCTTTCCCGATTAAACCAAAGTCAACACCCCAGGTATCCACACCCAGACTTTCCGGAATAATATTTTCTTCATTTACACATTTATTCAAAGCGTATATGACCTCTTCATAAAACCTGAATATATTCCAGTAATAGTGTTTTTGAATTGAAAGCTGACCCGTAGGAAACCTGTGTATTTCCTTGAGTTCAATAATTTCCCTCCTGATAAGTGTTCCAAGGATCGCTCTTCCACTTTCCGCTCCAAAATCGAATGCTAAAAAATGATGTTTGG
>CAYSAH010000298.1:0-260 GCA_964428945.1 uncultured Bacteroidaceae bacterium
TAACCGGTTCCTGGCCTACCTGAACCTGCCCTATTTTACTCAGCCTGAGATACTGGCTCAGGAGGTGACCAACCTTGTGGTTGCCATATTGAATACCTATGTCATACTGCTTTTATTGATATTGTTCCTCAGTGTATTCCTGGCCGACAGGATCACGCAGCCACTTCGTTTTATCCAGAGCAGGATCGCACAATTGAGTCTGAATAAGAACAATGAAAAGATCGTTTACAATGGCAAGGATGAGATCGCCGGACTGGTCG
>CAYSAH010000298.1:270-2503 GCA_964428945.1 uncultured Bacteroidaceae bacterium
TGAGCTTCTTGCACAATCGGAGCGTGAATCGGCATGGAGGGAAATGGCCAAACAGATCGCCCACGAGATCAAGAATCCGCTTACACCAATGAAACTGAATATTCAGCATATGCTGAGAATGATCTCGGAGAACAAGGAGAATATCGGGGAGCAGATTCAAAAAGTGAGTCAGATCCTCATTGAACAGATCGATTCACTAACCACCATAGCAAATGAGTTTTCCGATTTTGCAAAAATGCCCAAAGCAAAGAACAGGCAAATAAATGTTGCTGAAAAGCTGAAAAATGTAGCAAATCTTTTTGAAAACAGCGAAGAGGTAATGATTGAGCTGGACATTGAAAGTTTTGAAGAACTGAATACTTTCGGTGATCCTGAGCAATTCCAGCGCGTTATCATTAACCTGATCAAAAATGGCATCCAGTCAGTTCCGGAAAAGCGCGAGAAAAAGATAAGGATCTCAATGGAAAGAGCTCCTGAGAATACAGTAATAATTTCGATAGCTGATAATGGAAAAGGAATTCCTGAATCTATACAGGATAAATTGTTCCAGCCGAATTTTACAACCAAGTCAGGCGGAATGGGAATGGGACTGGCCATATCTGCAAATATTATCAAATCAATGAATGGGAATATTTGGTACAGCACAAAAGCAGGGATCGGCACGATCTTTTTTATAAAGGTGCCGCTTGTATAATATCCTCAATAAATTTTATTGATCTTTGAGAATCTATAGCATTGCAAATTTTCCTTCGCTTACAAATGAAAATATATTGACCGGGAAATGGATTCTAAATGGTTTTCAACTATTTGAGCGAAGCCATAATAATATTTTTTACGCAACTTCTTTTCTTCTAAATTTGTCGTTAATAAAAATAGAAATCTGATTGGGAATTTTTTCTATCTTAGATTTCAATTTAGGAATGAGTTTGAACAGGACAATTACCTTAGACAGGATATTCAGAATTCTATCCTTTGGGATTCTTTGCTTGCTTGCGGGAACACAGGATGTATTCTCACAGGCAACTCCTATTTCAGGGGTGGTAAATAACTATTCAGCCGTCACTTCAATGAAAATTTCCCAGAGCAATAATCCCGATACTGTTGTTGTTACCAATCCGGGGGTATTTTCTGAAGGTGATACCGTTATGCTCTACCAGCCAAAAGGATTCATACTTGATCCTGCCACAGGAGGGTATACTGGATTCTATTCAAATGTGGGACAATATGCAATACTTATCATAGATGAAATTGCTGGTAACAGTGTTGTCTTTAATGCATCAACCGGGTTCCTTGGAACAGCCACGGGTGTTGTCAGCCAGCTGATCAGGGTACCCAGTTACAGGAATGCCACAATAGCAGCCACGGTAACATCTCCCGCATGGAATCCCACAAGCGGCACCGGTGGAGTAGTGGCCCTGTTTGTAAGGGGAAAACTTACACTTAACCCGGGTGCCGGGATTGACGTCTCAGGTAAAGGTTTTCGCGGTGCCGATCCCAATGATCCTGTTGCGGAAGTTTACGGCAGCGGCTGTTATACAGATGCAGGATCAGACTTTAAAGAAAGATATTACACACTTGCTGCAAGTGACTCTGCCGGGAAAAAGGGGGAAGGAGCAGGCAAGAGTACCTACACTAAATTGCGGGGCATGGGAAGCTTCCTGAATGGTGGAGGTGGAGGAAACGGTAAGTACTCCGGTGGCGGAGGTGGAGGTAACTATGGAATAGGAGGGAAAGGTGGTGGTCAGACGAATCTTTGTGGAGGAGTTATTGAAACAGAGACTTCCGGAACCCAAGGATTTGGTTTTTCAACCACGCTTTACAACAATGGGGGACTATATCCGAACCGTATTTTCTTCGGGGGAGGCGGGGGAACAGGAACCCAGGATCCCGGATATCCGGCTTCAAGAGGTGGCCATGGCGGTGGTATCGTAGTGATCATTGCAGATACGATCGTATCCAATGAATCCCCGGGAATCATTGCCAATGGGGAAAGTGTTAGCAGTGCCGCTACCGGTGCTGGCGGAGGAGGCGGTGGCGGTGGATGCATTGTTCTTGATATAAATGGGCTTGTCGGAGGCATAATCCTATCAGCAAAAGGGGGCAAGGGAGGAAATACCAATCATGCTACAGATTATACAGGTCCCGGAGGTGCAGGTGGAGGCGGAATTTACTGGATAAGCAAAAACGAATCACTTAACCCGGATCTCTCAACACCCCTGGGAGGAACAAATGC
>CAYSAH010000298.1:2513-5353 GCA_964428945.1 uncultured Bacteroidaceae bacterium
CCGTCGAGCCCGGGATCAAATGGGTCAAAAGCTGTCATTTATACTGGGCTGAAGGCTCCATTGAACGGCTTCCTGTTCAACTCCCTGCCCCTGGATGATACCGTGTGCTCGGATGTTACACCTCCACCGATTGATGCCTCAAAACCAAAAGGAGGACTTGGTCCGGGCTCCTATACCTATCTCTGGGAAAGCAGCCTGGATGAAAGTGTCTGGGCTCCGGCAGCAGGGACAAATACATCTGAAGATTATACCTTCCCTGGACCGCTGACTGTCACGACTCATTTCAGAAGGATAGTAACATCAGGAAGTATTTCAGATGGAGAAGCTTCATGGGTAACCTTTACGGTGCTTCCGAAGATCACCGGTAACCTGATCGCTGCTCCTGATACGATCTGCCAGGGATATGGGCCGCTTCCCCTTCATACCGACGGCGTTCTTGGAGGCGCAAACGTAGGAATTGATGAAGTCTACCGCTGGGAGCAAAATATAAATGGAGGAGGTTGGACCTTTTCCGGCGGAACTGCCGCTGTATTCAGCCCCATAAGCCTTGGCACAGTTGGAACATACCAGTACAGGAGGATAGTAACATCACATGTTTGTAGCAGTGTATCAAATGTAGTGGATGTTACTGTTCTTGCAACTATTTCTAACAATACCATTACATCAAGGGATACCATCTGCAACGGGCAGGTTCCCGAACCGCTTGATGGAGGTTCACTGGTAGGAGGTGACCCGGCAAATTTGTGGTACAAATGGGAAGTTTCAGATAACGGCAGCAGCGGTTTTGCTTCCGTTGCTGTTACAGAAGACCATAACATCGGCACAGCCCTTACAAGCGATAAATACTTCAGGAGAACGGTGTATTCGGGAATCGATTCAGCATGTATTTCAGTTTCTCCGGTTTATAAGATCTAAGTACTGCCCCTGATCTCCAACAATGTGATCGCCACTTCGGAAGATACGATCTGCCGGGGCAGTATTCTCCCTTCTGATCCGGTCCATTCAGCTGTAAGTCCTGCCGGCGGCGATGGAAGCTATACATACAGGTGGCAGACCAACAAAGACCTGGGGGGATGGACAACTGATTCAATTTTTAGTTCGGATAAACCTTTTAATACTGAATTTACAGGGACCTCCACCCAGGTCAGGAGAGTGCTTTACTCCGGCGCCGGTGATGTATGTCAGAACACCAGCAATACCATTTCGATCATTACCATCCCTGATATTACAAACAATACAAGGATCAGTGACGATACCGCTGCCTGCCAGGGAGTGGAAATATATCCTATCCTTTTCAACCAACCTGCGGGAGGGAAGGAGAGCTCCTATGCCTACCAATGGCAGCAAAGCGTGAATCCGGGAACATGGAATGATATTGCCGGCGCAAGTGCCAGGAATTATATGCCGCCTCCACTGAATGTTACGACTGAATTCAGGCGAATTGTCCAGTCACGGCATTCCAGGAACATCTGCAGGGATACCTCTGCCAATACTGTTATTGTCACAATCACGCCAAGAATAGAAAATAATTCTATAAACAGCGACAACAAAGAATATATCTGCTATGATCTTCCCCTGGATCTCCTTGGATTAAGTCCTTCAGGTGCCACAGGGACCTATGCACTTCAGTGGCAGGAGAGAATTGGTGCAGGGTTGTTTACAAATATTGGCGGAGAAACCGGCGATAATTATTCCGAGCCTAATTTCACCCAGACTAAGCAATTCAGGCGTATTGTAAACTCAGGAGTTTGTTCAGATACTTCAAATGAGGCTGAGATCCTGGTGAGACAGTTGCCTGTAGCAACTTTGGCCCTGAATACATTATTTGATACGGTTATTTGTGAAAGGAATATATCCTTAAAAGTATCGATAACGAATCCTGAGATATATACATCTCACACAGTCCGGATAAGCCATACTCCCTTTGGTGCCGGAGATACCATCAGCAAAACCGGGTCAGGCGTAACTATTCTGGTGCCTCATTTTCCCGAAACAGACGATTCCATGACCTATGTTTATATGCTCGACAGGCTTGTGGATGATAAAGGATGCGTATCTGTTGATATGAGTGGAACTCCGTCGGTAAAATCTTACCAGAAACCCGGGCCATCAATTGTATCTTCTGATGTTGAAGTTTGCGGCGAGAGCATAAGCATCCAGGGATCCGATATCTCAGGTGCCGACAGCGCATTCTGGGTTGATCTTACAACATCCGGGGTCCTTGGATTTGATGATAAATATGCAGGCACTACAACCATGAGGCTCAATACAGTTGTTTCAGGTTATCCCTATGACAAACAACAAGTAGAATTTGGATGGAAAATGGTGACTCCCAGGTGCGACAGCACGGCAACAAAGGTATTTACCTTTTACCAGTTGCCAGATTCAACAATCCTTCGGTCGGATACGGTTGAATTTTACTTAGAGGAAAGCTATTATCTTATGCGTGTAGAACCAGGCCTTGACGCAGGATACGGAGAATGGACGGTGGACGATTCAGGGTCTCTGTTGGAAGGTGAAAATACCGCTGCCGGTTTTACCTATGAAAAGGAACATTTGTACACATGGACAGTCAGAAATGGTGTTTGTGAACCTCAGTCTGATGAGGTGGTTATCATTCAGCATGACCTGCGGCAATACAATGCGTTTTCGCCCGATAATGACCAGTTTAACCAGGAATTTGTTATCCCAGGACTGATCCATTCGGATGATTTTACCTTTACCTTGTTTAACAGCTGGGGAACAAAAGTAGCGGAGATGACAAAGGAACAGGCTAAATCGAGGGAAGTGGAGATTGACGGAAAAAATATGCTTGAATACATAATCTGGGATGGTACTTT
>CAYSAH010000299.1:0-5343 GCA_964428945.1 uncultured Bacteroidaceae bacterium
GTTCCCGCGTTCGTCCTTGTAGACCGATCGTACGATATTGTGGCCGAGGGACCCTGAGTCACTTCTCCCTTTTTTAAGATTGAAGAAGGGCTTTCCCTTCGTTATGTATCGGTACACACCGTTCCCGTCTGTTCCGATCCAGAGCAGGTCACTGCCTGTTTCCCTGATGGTCCATATCTTTACGTTGTTGGAGGAGAGGTCAGGCATGTTCTCATCCAGGCAGGTCAGTTCACTTTCCGGGCCAAGCTCCAGCCTGTAAACGGAGCCATTGTCGGTGCCCAGGTAGAATTCAAGGGCAGCGCCCGCCCCGCTTACAGTGGTAACATCCATCGGGCTGCTTCCTTTGTCGATCCTGTACACTTCCCTGCTGTCGAGGTTCATGATCATGAGCCCGCTGCTCTCAAGGGCAAGGGCCAGGTAAGTGGCCTCCCCCTTCCGGATGAACCAGTTCCTGTCAAACCTCAGGTCACCGTATATCCCCAGGTCCTCTTCGTACAATTTCCGGAAGCCTTCATTTTTGGAGTAGCAATAGATCTTCCCGCCAGACCCAAGCAGGTAGAGGTGATTGTTCAGGTCCCCCCCGAGGCCAATTATATTCTTCTGCTCAGTCTCCGATATGCCTGAAAGATCCAGCTGCCGGAATATGTTCTCCGACTGGTCGTAATAGGAGAGCCCAAACCTCATCAGGGATACATAAAGCATGGAATCGGGCCCGATGCAGGCCTGCAGGTTCTGTTCCCGGACCGGGAGATATTCATTACCTGAAAAGTAGGACTCGAATGACATGGTGTTCGGCAGGTAGCGGTCGATGTCCTTGTTGGTCACCGCCCAAAGGTTCCTGTATTTATCCTCGAGCAGGTTGGTGATGATGTTGTTGCTGATGGAACCCTGGTCGAAGAAATCCGGTTTGAAAACCTTTATATTCGTTCCGTCGTAGCGGTTCAATCCATCCCAGGACCCGAACCAGATCACCCCCTCGGAATCCTGCAGGATGCATGTAATGGCAGAGTTGGAAAGCCCCTCTGCATTACTAAGGTTCATGGGGATCCATTTGCTATTCGTATTCCCCTGGAGTGAAAAAAAAATAAGCAGGCAAAAAACAGAGACTATAGATACTGGTCTTAACATTTGCTGATCAGATAAGAACTTAGGCATGGATCCGGGCTCTGATTACCAATACACTGGATCTCCTGCTGTAATAGATGACGAGCCTGAGTTGGTAAGTTAGGATAAATTAATGTATAATAAGCTTTTGTGTACGTAATTCTCCCTGATTCACAAGGCAAATGACAAGAATTCCGGGTTCAAACCTGTCCGTGGATATCCGGATCACCCTTCCTTCCATAGATTCTTCAGGCGTTTTGGTCGCCCATATCACTTCGCCCAGGAGATTCAGGATCCTGACCTCATCGGGCATGGGATCGCCGTCACCCGGGGAGATGTTCACAAACTTACCTGCCGGGTTGGGAAAGACCCTGAAGGAAGGGCCAGTTTCCTCAAGGGGCAGGCCCGATATTTCGTTGTTATAGATCTTGCGAACGGTTTCCTGGTCAATCCCATAATTGAAAATCCGCAGATCGTCAAGGAGTCCGGCATAGTTATAGGCTGCCTCGCCAGGAAGCATCTGTCCGATGGTCAAAGCGATAGAACTTGTATTAATGGTGCCCGTCCACGGCTTAAATGCATCCAGGGAGGCATCGAGGTATACCTCCATGTCACGCCCGTTATAGACCGCTGCAAAATGTTGCCAGCTGTCCTTCTGCAGCTGAACTTCCGAATCAAGGTCGGCGATTCCCGATGATCCTTTGATCGTAAAACGCAGCCTGTTGTTGCTTATGGATAGCTTCCACCGGTTCTGCCAGCTTCCGTGGGAAACGATGAACTGCTCCTCCGATACGCCCATGGAAGGCTTCACCCACCCGGTAAGGCTCATTCCATCCACAAAATTCAGGTGGTCCCTGGCCGCAACCGTAATGACCGAGTTATCCCCGTTAAAACCTGCAGCGAATCCTGCCACCCCAAAGGGATCGGTCGACCAGGTGATGTTCTGTGGCACTCCGTGATTGTGATAGCCGGTGTGATCAAATGCACTTCCGTTCATTTGGTAGCTGGCAACCGCCCTGCCATCCTGGGAATACCCTGAGTCCCTGACCATCATCGTAAGTGAATCGCGTGCAAGCAGCAGGTCCTTGTTTGTCACCTGGCAGCGGATGCTGTGATCCCCTTCGCTTAAGGGTGCGGTCCATTCCACCTGGCTGCCTTCACCGCTGATCGTCCCTCCGCTTGCGGTCCAGAGATAGCTCAGTGTATCATTGTTGCTGTCAGTGGCCGTGCAATAGGCGGTTGTTTGCGTTCCCGGGTGAAGTTTCCGTTCATCAACGCGAAGACTTTCGATGACAGGCGGAGCCAGGATACGGTCCACGACCCGGATGCGGATATCCAGTGAATCCATCGCTCCGCCAGAATCCTTCACCAGGCACTTTACTTCGTAGTGCCCGCTGGCTTCCGGTGCCTGCCATAACAGGCTGCTCTCACCCGTCCAGGGACCCGCGATCCCCGACCAGGAGTATTGAAGCGCATCCCCGTCACGGTCCTCCGCGGAACAGTAAATGAGATGCCAGGTATTTTTTACAACGATGCTGTCGTGCGTTGCCAGCGCTTTTATCCGGGGGGGAAAATTATCCACCACTGCGCCGTTGTTGAAATCGATCACAACACCCCCGGCCAGTGTCTGGTTCAGCCTGTATTCAAGATCCGATCCGGCAGGCAGCAATACGATCACCATCGCCTGCTTTGCCCCGATGGTCAGAAGGTAGTCCCCGCTTTGCCCGGTGGCCAGCATCGCATTGGTGCTGCTCTCGTAAATGTCATAGGTCCCGCTCCCCAGCCCGAGCACTACCTGCTTATTTGTGGCATAGGGATTATAGTAGAGGTAGCCCGGATAGGCTTCCTTCCTGTAATAGTCGCTTCGCAGGAGATCGGTTTGAAGGATCCCCTCGATATTGGTCTTTTTTATCAATCCACCCAGCATTCCAACATGCGAGGAGCCGTACAGGGCAAGGTTGGTTGCCGACCATCCGCCGCCAATCGCATCGCCTGTTGCAAAGGGTGATGCTCCATTCTTCGACTGCTTCAGTGCCTCGTATCCGATAAGGGATCCGGGATCGTAGACAGAGGTCCAGTCTTCCCCATCCTGGTTCTCATCGGGAAGGTAAGCGGAATAATAAAGGCGCGAGGCATTCGCGAGGTTCAGGATCCATTTCCCAAGGGCCTTTGCGAAGCGCTCATCATACCTCAACAGCGGCAACAAGGCAGCAGCCTGTTGCAATCCGTTCATATTAAAAGCGTAGCCAACACCCCCGTCGGATTGTTCACCGATCAGCCCGCTGCAATCCAGGCCTCCCCAATTCCCGACAATTGCCCCCCAACTTCTCAGCGGGCCAACATCGAAACACCAGTTAAGCATCTTTTCAACATCATAGGAGGCACCCAGTTCTGCATTCATCCGTGCAGCGGCATAGACACCATAAGGCAGTTGTAATTCATAGGAAGGGTTGCTATCCAGCCCGTCCAGGTATTCCATGCACCATTCCGCCCCCATCCTGTAGGCTGAATTGCCGGTGGCCTGGTAGGCCGAATAAAGAATCCATGCCAGCGCTCCTGCTGCTTCAGGTTCAGGGACCCCGGATGCCAGCGGTTCCATAAGGCCCAGGCTCCATGCACGGTATCCCATTTCAGGGACCGCCCAGGGGGTGGAGCTCCCTCCCATGGTCCGCACGGCTTCCAGCCAGCGATCGGCAACACGCACAAATTGGTAATCAAAATCCCCGGTATGTGGATAAAGCGCATTCAACTGGTAAAAGAAAACATTGGGCATCGTTTCATACCACCAGTCACTGCCGCTGGCTCCCTCGGGATTGTTCAGGTATACATCCTCACCCGTGGCTTTGTTGAAAAATTCTTCACTGTACAGGACCCAGTTCCTTCCGAACTGATCGCTCTTATCAATGCCGCAGAGCGTCGCCCCGATCAGGGACGGAAGTACATTGATGGCTTCGCCCGACAGGGGGGACTGGGTCCCCACATAGGAATGCAGGCCGAAGGAAGAATGTGCCGGGTAATTAACCGTCTGGCTGAAGAGCTCCACCAGGGGAAGATGCTCGCCTGTGGCAGTAACATCATACACCAGGGAGTCGTAGGCAAGCGCTACCTGCTTCCAGTTTCTCATTTCATAGGGCTGGGGAAAATCGGGCATCTGGTCGATGCGCGGAAGGCTAAGCTGCTGCGCCGACAGAAGCGGGGAAAATAATAACAATACGAGCCTGATGTGATGTTTCATGAATTCTGGATCTTGTGTTTCAATACTCCGTTAACTACATGCAAGGTACAATGGATTTTGTCATATATGCCACCCGGATCTGTACCGGGCAGAATCGCGATTGGAACATTTTGCAGGAAACCGGCAAAAATAAGCTCATATACCACTGCTTTACAGCCCCTTAGAAAAGCATTCATCCCCGGCTCCCTGAATCTGCGGGGTGAATTTTGGGAACAGAGTGTACAATTTTGGGCACGAGCCGGAAGCCGAAACGGCTAAAATGTTGGTTCTTGCTCCCGGTAATTTAAGGAATGGATATATGGACCTCGCACAACGAAGCAAACACAATCCCATTTTAAGTCCGGGAGACCTCTTACCAAGCATGGAGGGCCTGAAGATCGAATGCCTTTTGAATCCGGGGGTCTTCCGTTTTGAGAACAAGATATGGCTTTTGCTCCGGGTGGCTGAACGCCCTGTGCAGGAAGAAGGGAAGTTGACCTTCCCGGTACTCAGGGACGGTAAGATGGAGATCCTGAGCTTCAGGAAGGACGACCCGGCCCTGGATATGTCGGATGCCCGCATTGTAAGATACAAGGGCACTTCCTACCTCACCACCCTGTCGCACCTGCGGCTCGTATGCAGCGACGACGGGCTTCATTTCAGTGAATCCCCGGAGCATGCACCGATTTTCGGCGAGGGCCCCCAGGAGTCGTTTGGAATTGAGGATTGCCGCGTGACAAGCATGGACGATCTCTACCACCTGAGCTATACCAAGGTATCCCCCGAAGGCGTGGGTGTGGGCTACATGTCAACACGAAACTGGAAACACTTTGAAAGGCATGGGATGATCTTCCCACCCCACAACAAGGATTGCGCGATCTTCGGCGAGAAAAT
This sequence comes from uncultured Bacteroidaceae bacterium, assembly GCA_964428945.1. Classification (GTDB taxonomy): domain Bacteria; phylum Bacteroidota; class Bacteroidia; order Bacteroidales; genus M55B112. The sequence goes on from CAYSAH010000299.1 coordinate 5,213, forward strand.
AAACAACAGGTATTACGCACTTCACAGGCCCAGCAGCCCTGAACTCGGGGGCAATTATATATGGATCTCCACTTCACCCGATCTCCTTCACTGGGGCAACCACAGATGCATCGCGTTAACGAGGGAGAATT
>CAYSAH010000300.1:0-5331 GCA_964428945.1 uncultured Bacteroidaceae bacterium
GCATTAAGGGAAATGCAGCATTTTGATGTCCGGGTAGATTATTTGCGCTTTGATCAGCATAGCAGGTCCGATTTTGAAGATAAAGTCAGTAAGGTTAATCCTGCTGATTATGACGGACTTCTTTTTGCACCAGTTTTTAGCGATGATTCCTCGAACTTTCTGGATAGCTGGGCTATTGCCGGGATACCCTGTGTGCAGTTCAATTCAAGGGTTGAAGGCTCAAGGGCAGATAGTTTTATAGGGCAGGATGCGTTTCAGAGCGGCTTCCTCGGTGGAAAATTAATGAGTTATGGATTGCCTTCAGGTAAAGATCTCATTGTTATAAATCTTTCCCTGAGGGAGGATAATTATCAGCATATATTGAAACGTGAACATGGTTTTCGTTCTTATTTTGAAGAACACAGTGAACGCATAAATAACCTGGTAACCCTCAACCTGAACCGGAACCAATTTAATAATGTAGCTGCTGAAGTGGAGCAGAAGTTAAAGGAGTTCGATGTTGCAGGAATATTCGTAACGAATTCAAGGGTGCACCTGGTTGCAAGGTACCTCTCTGAAAGGGGGATAATGAATATAAGGCTGATAGGTTACGATCTGATGCCAGAGAGTGTAGGGTATCTTAAAAGAGAGTATATAGACTTTCTGATATCTCAAAATCCTGAGGAGCAATCTTATCTTGGTTTGCGCCAGCTTTTCAACCTGGTTATAATGAAGAAACCTGTACAGGAAGAAGTGCTGCTCCCAATTGATATTCTGACCAAAGAAAATATTGATCATTATTTAAAATTTAATTCACAATATGAATAATCTTAGCGATCTCAAAGGAAAAATCTGCGTTATCACCGGTGGAGGTGGTGTAATTGGTTCATCACTGGCAAACGGGCTTGCACAGGCCGGAATTATAACAGTAATTCTTGATATTATTGAAGAGGCTGCAATAAAAGTTGCTGAGACAGTTAGAACGGAGACTGGCACTGCATCCTATGGTTTTATGGCCAACGTTCTGGATAAGACTTCTCTTGAATCAATCGAAAAAAAAATCAGGAAAGAAATAGGCGAGGTAGATTTTCTGATTAACGGAGCAGGAGGGAATTCTCCCAAGGCAACCACCCAGCTTGAAGAAATTACAGAGGAAAACCTCGATCAGTTGGATAAAACCTTCTTTGGTCTGGGACTTGAAGGCTTCCAAAAAGTATTTGACCTGAATTTCACCGGCACACTTTTACCTACTATGGTTTTCTCAAAACATATGGTACTGCGTCAGAATGGTGTGATCCTGAACATTTCTTCGATGAATGCCTATAAACCTCTTACGAAGATCCCGGCTTATTCTGCTGCGAAATCATCCATAAATAATTTCACTGAATGGCTTGCTGTTCATTTTGCGAAGGTAGGCGTACGCGTAAATGCTATTGCTCCGGGATTTTTCCTGACTAACCAGAACAGGTTCTTATTGACCGACGAAGCCAGCGGTGAGTTAACGGCAAGAGGAAAAAAAATCATATCCAGCACGCCGATGGGAGCCTTTGGAGAACCAGCAGATATTACAGGTACTGCCTTGTTCCTTTTATCTGATATGAGTCATTTTATAACCGGGATATGCATCCCGGTCGACGGTGGCTACAGTGCATATGGAGGGGTATAGGAAATATACCCGGGCTTGCAGCACGTTGATTTGAAACCGGATGCTGAAAATAAAGTTCATTGAATTTCGTAACATTTCCATACTGAAGCTGCCAGAGTGTTCGATGGGTTAATGGCCTTCCGGTGTCCCAGGTCGTTACATATCGGTCATTACATTGACGGTTGATCTAAATAGCAGCGGGGAAATGTGTTTGGCGAAAATATCCGAAAGAAATATATCGTATTGGTACAGACAAATTATGTTGAATATTTAAATTATTACTAATGTCAAAGAATGTCATTGTTGCTCAGTCAGGAGGGCCTTCCCCTGTGATAAATTCTTCGTTAAGGGGTATCATTGAAACCTGTAGATTGTATCCTGATACTTTCGGTACTGTTTATGCAGGATGGCACGGTATCGAAGGAGTGCTGAGAGAGGAGCTTTTAAACCTCTCCATGCAGGATCCGCAGGAAGTTTCTCTGCTTCGAACAACACCGGCGGCAGGTTCTATTGGTACCTGCAGGTATAAGCTGAAGGACAATCAAAAGAAGGATATGGTCCGGATTCTGGATGTCTTCCGCGCCCATAATATCGGTTACTTTTTCTATATTGGAGGAAACGATTCACAGCATACCGCCTTTCGGGTGAGCGAACTGGCAAGGGAGAACGGGCTGGACCTTATTGCTGTTGGCGTTCCAAAGACCATTGACAATGATGTCGGTGACGATGAATTTAAATTGATCGATCATACACCAGGTTATGGCAGCGTAGCCAAATACTGGTCACACCTTGTTCAGAATGCAGAAGAGGAGAACAGAGGGTCTTCACCTGCCGATCCTGTGCTGGTGATGCAGGCTATGGGAAGAAAGATCGGATATAGTCCAGCTGCAGCCCGACTCGCTGACCCGGAAAGAAAGATGCCTTTGCAAATCTACCTGGCAGAATCTGGCAAGTCACTTGAAGAAATGGCGGATCATGTTAATGATCAATTGATTAAAGATGGCCGGTGCATCCTTGTGGTCAGCGAAGGATTCAATGTCGGATCCCTGGGTGAGGTAAAGGATTCCTTCGGACACACCTCCTTTGGCAGCAGCCAACAATCTGTTTTTCAAATTGTCGTTAATTACCTTAATAGTGTTGGATTGAAGGCCAGGGGAAAGGCGCGCGGACAGGTCATGGGAACAGACCAGCGTGATACGGCCATTTATGCATCAACCGTCGACCTTGATGAAGCTTACCGGGTGGGTCAGAAAGCAGTTGATATTGCACTGAATGACGGCAACGGATGGATGGCCACCATTCTTAGATCTCCCGGGATCATCTACAATGTAATGTACGATAAAGTACCCCTGGAAAAAGTAGCACTCTCTGAAAGAACCTTCCCGAAGGAATGGATAAGTGAGAATGGCATTGATGTTACAGATAAATTCCTGGACTATGTAAGGCCGTTAATAGGAGAAGACTGGGTAAGTGTGCCTGTTATTAACGGGAGACAAAGATTTACCCAATTCAAACCCATCTTCGCCGATAAAAAACTTCCGGCCTATGAACCAGAAGCCAAATAGTACTATCACCCCAAGTGAATCATTTTGCACAATGTATTTTATACGCCTGAAAGATAAGAGTGATGAAGGATTCATTCATGTTAGAAAGTTACAGCAGTTATCTCATGCGGGACAGGAGAGCTGAATGGAATGTTCGAAAAGAGTATTTTCCAGAATATTAGTGAAGAAAATTAATAAATAAAAAACCAAAGAATAAAATTTAGATTATGAACCTCCAGGAACAACTTAAAGCCTTACAGCCAACGAAGGAATATTTCATCGGTATTGATTCAGACGGATGCGCCTTCGATACGATGGAGATCAAGCAAAAAGAATGCTTTTGCCCTAATTTTATTAAGTATTTTGGACTGCAGAAGATTTCGAAATATGCCAGGGAAACATGGGAGTTTGCAAATCTCTATTCAAAAACCCGAGGCATAAACCGATTTCTTGCTGTTCTGGAGACTTTCAGGCTACTCGAACAGAGGCCTGAGGTAAAGGCTCGTGGAATGAAACTTCCCAGCATGGCGGAATTAATTGAGTGGACCATGAAAGAGACCAAATTAGGTAATCCTACTTTAATTGAATATGCCAGGAAGAAAAACAACAAGGACATTGATATCCTCCTTGAATGGTCATTAAAAGTGAATGAAGATATTACCGATATGGTCCATGGCATGCCTCCATTCCCGGGGGTAAAGGAATCCCTGATCAAGATGGCACCGAAAGCTGATGCGATGGTTGTTTCTCAAACCCCGCTTGAGGCATTGGAAAGGGAATGGAAGGAAAACGGGATCGAAGGCTATGTGAGGCTTATTTGCGGTCAGGAATACGGTACAAAGACTGAACATATTGCACTGGCGGCGAAAGGAAAATATCCTGACGACAAGATCCTTATGATCGGAGATGCACCTGGTGATCAAAAGGCTGCTAAATCAAATGGGGTACTGTTCTTTCCAATTAATCCCGGCCATGAGGAGGCATCCTGGGACAGGTTATTGAATGAAGGTCTTGACAGGTTCTTTGCTGGAACCTTCAGTGGTGTTTATGAAACCGGACTTATTGAAGAGTTTGATGCCTATCTTCCGGTAAAACCCTCCTGGAAAGTAATTGGATAATTGGTATAACTGATGTATAAAAAACCAGAATAATGCTCTATTTTGAAAAAGGTAACAGTGGACTAGAATTATCGAAGGGTGATATAAAGGAAGGCCTTAAACAAGCATTTCTGCTGCTTGGGAAACGCAATAAGGTATTGGCAATACCACCCGATATTACACGGGCACACAGTTTTGCAGGGCCCATCACTGAAATGGCATGGGAATACTATGGTGACAAGCTGACGGAAATACTTCCTGCCCTGGGAACCCATTCGGCCATGACATCAGCACAGATCAGTAAAATGTGTGGTGCGGTCCCTGAATCACTGTTCAGGAATCACGATTGGAGAAATGATGTAGTTTCCCTCGGGGAAGTTCCGGGTTCATTCCTGAAAGAGGTGTCTGAGGGCAAGGTATCCTATTCATGGCCTGCCCAGGTAAACAGGATGCTGGTTGAGGGAGGCCATGACCTCATACTTTCTGTAGGACAGGTTGTGCCGCATGAAGTGATCGGGATGGCGAATTATAATAAGAATATCTTTGTGGGTACCGGTGGACCAGAGGGCATCAATAAAAGCCATTTCCTGGGAGCAGCATATGGCATGGAAAGAATCATGGGCAGGGCAAATAACCCTGTAAGAAGTGTCCTCAATTATGCCTCAGAAAAATTTGCATCAAATATGCCTATTGTATACATTCTCACGGTAGTCGGGAGGAATGAGCAGGGACATCTTGTAGTCAGGGGGCTTTATATTGGAGATGATGCTGTTTGTTTTGAGAAAGCTGCGGCCTTGTCTCTTGAAGTTAATTTTGAGATGCTGGAAAAACCATTGGATAAAGTGGTAGTTTTTCTGGATCCTGAAGAATTTAAAAGCACGTGGCTGGGAAATAAAAGTATTTACAGAACAAGAATGGCCATCGCTGATGGCGGAGACCTGATCGTTCTTGCTCCGGGCCTTAAAGAATTCGGCGAAGATCCGGAGATCGACAGGTTAATTAGGAAATACGGATACAGAACCACGCCGGAGATTCTTGATTTTGTGGCAAATAACGACGACCTTCG
>CAYSAH010000301.1:0-5313 GCA_964428945.1 uncultured Bacteroidaceae bacterium
CCCTCCCATTTCAACCGAACCTACCCCCATGTCTCCATAGTACTCATTATGACCACCATATACAAGAATTGCGTCAGGTTCCTTTCTAAGTACTTCAGGTAATAAATCAATATAGGTATAACTGTTTAGTGCTGAAGCAGAAAGATTCACGACTTCGATACGTTTACCAGGAAAAATATCCTGCAACTGATAATAAAGAATCCTGGGAAAGGAAGTTCCGGCCTGGTAGGGGAACCCCCTGGTTGTTGATCCTCCGAAAACAAAGATACGATAACAGGTATCCGGTTTTTCAATGAGGAAGATATCATTGGTTGGTGAGGTGTTAATTACTTTGGAAAAATACCTCAGGTTAACATCCTTGTTTATTTCATAATAGCCGGGATAGTTTTCTGATTCCTGGAAAAGACTAAGATCATTTCCATATTTAAATATCCTCAAGCCGAATTCAAGCAGGAATATGAGAAATAAACCAAAGGCTATAAGTATTAAATTGAAAAATAGCTTTCGCCTTTTACTTATCTCAACATTAGCATCCGCTTTTTTAACCCTTCCTGATCTGCCCATAAGTTTTATTATAGTTTATTATTCCAAAGACTTTGCAGGTATTGCTCTCTTCCAATTACCCTGATACTTTAGAAAAATAAATGTAAAAAAAAAAGGTTGCTTATTAAAATAAGCAACCTTTTAAAATAAGAATTATAAATTACTTGATAATCTTTGAAGTAAGGTTATCGCTTTTAACAACGTAAATACCTGATTTCAATTCAGAAATATTCAGTGAACCATTCCTGTCAACAACAGCTTTTTTAACAAGAGCGCCAGAAATGTTGTAAATATTAACCATACCTTCAACATTTTTGAAATTCAGCATGTCATTGATTACATAAACAGATGCATTATCCTGTTTCACTGATTGAACTGCACCAATTACAACTTCGGTTGCTGAAAGATGTGCAGCAGCGAAAGTTTCAACATAACGCCACTGATCGTCACTGGCATTCAGCCAAAAAGCCTGGCCGGTCCTGCCAGCTGAAGTTTCGTTACCATCAGCTGTTTGGATTTCAAACATGAAATTCTCGCCATCAAACAATGTACCGCCATCAAGAATAGCAATTGGAAAAGCTACCTCAAGAATCCAACCATCGGCATCAGTTACTGCAGAGTAAGCAAAATCAGCATCTGCTGTCAATGCTGCCCAAAGACCACCATCATTAGTAATTGTAGTTTCATCACGCTGGAACCTTGTTTGTGAAGTACTTGCACCGTATGCTACATTGGTTCCTTCAACAGAACTTCCTGCCAGGTGGAAGAAAAGCTCAACGCAGTCATTCTGATAAGTTGTTGCATTGATGTTGTAAGGAGTAGCGTCAGTGATCTGAACACCTACATAAATGATGTTGTCATCATGTAACAACTGAAACTTGCTGGTGTGGTCCTCTGTACTTCCTGCTTTATAGGTGGCCTGATCAACCCAGCCATCTTCCTGCCAAGGATCTGCACCGTCGATAACGCCATCAACGGTAACAGCCATATCCGGAGTATAAAGCACTTCTAACTGACCAAAAGCTAGTCCGCCAAGCGCAAGAAAAAGAAATAGAGTAAAAATTTTTGCTTTCATAAGTGTAGATTTTTTTAATGAGTAATTTAGTGATTAATTATAGCAAATATAATATTTTTTAATTTGGACAAACAATAGCAGGAAAAAATTTTAATTTTAATTTTCGGCTATATCACTTATTTTCCTCCCGAATTTAAAGTATTTTTTATTTAATGTTGTATTAATATTAAAGGAATATTCAAAAAAATATTCAAAAAAGAAGTTATTTATTAAAAATACTCCTTTAAAGTGCCTGTAACAGATCAATTTTGAGGAATTGCCGCCCATAATCTATATTTAGAATCAATCTTAAACCCGCCTTCAAATCTAAAAAATCATTAAGTTTTTGTATTTTTTTTGCTTTTTAAAAAAAATTAAGCGCCTTGTGTCATTAGTATATATGCACTAAATTATCTTCGGGCATCAATGTATCCATGAAATTTCAATATTTTTGGAAATGATGCATTTAGGATCAAATGAAAAACCGGTGTTAAACCCATTGACAAAATCCTTTACCAGACCCAGCAATGAAAAAGAATATCGCCCGCATTTTAATCGCTTTACTTTTCATCCCCTTGTCAGTCTGCAACAGCCAGTGTTATGAATTATTCTGGTCGGAAGAGTTCAATTATACCGGATTCCCTGATCAGGACATCTGGACTTATGAGGTTGGAGGCGGGGGCTGGGGTAACAATGAGCTTCAGTACTATACCGAATTTGACGCTGACAATGCCTGGGTAGAGAACGGTGTGCTAACAATAAAAGCCATAAAAGAGAACTTTGGCGGCCGGGAATATACCTCTGCCAGGTTGATTACAAAGGATAAATTTGAATACAGGTATGGAAGACTGGATGCTCGTATAAAAATGGCATATGGCCAGGGTATCTGGCCTGCATTCTGGACCATGGGTGAAAATTTTTCGGATGTTGGCTGGCCTGCATGCGGAGAGATAGATATTGCAGAGTTTACAGGGGGTACAGCAACGGATAACCGGATCATAGCCAACCCGATCTGGGACCACAACGGCTCCTATGCATCTTACCCGGGAAATGTATACCTTGAATCCGGGATCTTTGCCGATGACTTCCACATTTTTTCCCTGGAGTGGACCACCACATCCCTGCGCTGGTATCTCGATGGTGTCCAGTTCCATGTCATGACCATCACTGATCCTGCACTCAGTGAATTTCATAAGGATTTTTTCATACTACTGAACATGGCTGTTGGTGGAAACCTTCCAGGTGCACCGGATGGGACAACAGTATTCCCCCAGGCTATGGAAGTGGACTATGTAAGGCTTTACAAGCAGGATAGCCCTCCATTGATTATGGGGAATTCAACTGTGGCTGAAAGAAGCAGTATGCTTAAATACTTACTCCCCTGGTCCGATAGCTGGGTCTATAACTGGACGATTCCCGAAGATGCAGAATTGTTGTCCGGACAAGGAACGAATGAAATTGTGCTTGACTGGGGATGCGCAGATGGAGAGTTACATTGCGAATTATCAGCTGATTGCGGAACATACGATATTTCTTTACCGGTAGAAGTGCAAAACCAGATTTCCGGCCCGATGTTTGTTGAACCCGAAGAATCCGGTGTGATATTTACAATTCCGCAGCAGGCCGGCACAAGCTATAACTGGGTCTTCCCTGAAGATGCCGTGCTTGTTGAAGGCCAGGGAACTGATACTTTAAAAGTTGACTGGGGTAATATTTTTTCAAAGGTATCCCTCACTCTGGAAAATAGCTGTGGTACTAGCGAGCTTAACTATAATATCCTGGAATACGGGCAGTATCCCTATCCTGACCCGTATACTCCTCACTCAATTCCGGGAAAAATCGAAGCCACAGACTTTGATTATGGCGGAGAGGGAGTTGCTTACCACGACAATACCGAAGCCAATGAAGGAGGCGGTCGGAGGCCGGATGAAAGAGTGGATACCCAGGCCAGCGACAATGGAAATCCCAACGTTGGATGGGTGCTGGCAGGGGAATGGCTTGAATACAGTATTGCTGTTCAGGATTCAGGATTATATGATGTAAAACTCAGGGTGGCAACAGACTATGCAAGTGGAGGGCCATTTACTTTTCATGTTAACGGCTCCCAGAGATCGAACCCTATACCCGTTCCTGGAACAGGGGGATGGGGCAATTTTATTTCCCTGAATGCGGGAACCCTTCTGCTGGATATAACAGATACCATCCTGAAAGTGAACTTTAATTCAGGTAATTTAAACCTGGGCCTTATGACCTTCACAAAATCAACTGCCAAGCCCGTCGGGGTCGGTGAATATGAAAAAAATATCGATATTTATCCGAATCCAGCTACAGAATACTTACATTTCGGGCAGACAAATGAACCTTTTAAGTACAGTGTGAGCAGTTCGAACGGGAAAATAATGGCTGAAGGAGATTCTGGTTCAATTTTTAAAACAGGATACCTGGATCTTTCAGGATTTGAACCCGGTTTGTATATATTATATCTCAGGTATGAAACAGGACAGATACGATCAGAAAAATTCATAAAGACAAAATAAATTTCTATTCTATGCCAAAAAGAAATTATGCCAGGAGAATATCACTCATTGTTGCAATGGGTGGTTTCCTGATGGGCTTTGATGCCTCAGTTATATCGGGGGTTATAAAATTTGTTTCCATAGATTTCAATCTGACACCTGTCCAATATGGATTTGCGGTAGCCTGCCTGACACTTACATCCACCCTGGCAATGATGCTGGCCGGACCTGTATCCGATAAATTGGGCCGCAAAAAGGTCCTGGTATATGCTGCCATTCTGTTCCTGGTATCAGCAATATATTCGGCACTTTCAACAAGTTTCGTTCACCTGGTAATTGCCCGTATGATAGGCGGTTTAGGCGTTGGGACGGCACTCATCGTACCTCCGATGTATATAGCAGAAATCGCTCCTCCAAAAATGAGGGGACGACTGGTATCCTTTAACCAGCTTAACATAGTCATTGGTTTATCTGCTGCTTTTTTTACAAATTACTTTATTCTTCAAATGGCTGATTCAGATGCTGCATGGGTAAATACCCTAAAGATCGATGAATACAACTGGAGATGGATGTTAAGCCTGGAATCACTTCCCGCATTGCTCTATTTTGCCTTCCTGTTCCTGGTCCCTGAAAGCCCAAGATGGCTGGCCTTAAAAGGTAAAAATAAGGAAGCTGTGATGGTCATGTCCAAATTTGTTCCAGCAGAGAAAGCCGGGGAGCAGCTTAAATCCATTATAGATTCTGTTAACAAGGATAAGAAAGGGAGCAAGGCCGGGCTCAAAGAATTGTTTAAACCGGCAATGAGATTTGTATTAACCATAGGTATTGTAATAGGTGTATTACAGCAAATTACAGGCATCAACGCTGTATTTTTCTATGCACCAATGATTTTTGAACAAACCGGGATCGGGACAGACGCATCATTTGCAAATGCCATTATCATAGGCCTGACAAATCTTGTTTTTACAGTTGTGGCCATTCTTTTTGTCGACAGGCTCGGTCGAAAGCCTTTACTTATTGCCGGACTATCGGGTATCATCATATCGATGCTCCTTCTTTCAGTTTGTTTCAGATCAGCAGAATATGGTATAAATACCAAATCTCTCGATACGCTAAGTAAACATGAACATTATTCTGAATTTGAACAGATCAGGCAAATGGAAGGGATCACCTATAAGAATGATGTTGAATTCAAGAAAG